>NZ_JBYTCM010000007.1:0-164058 GCF_058790275.1 Mycobacterium sp. FW102-FHT13B02 | reverse complement strand
GGGTTGCCGACGAAGAAGGTATGCGCGCCAGCCAGATTCAGCCCGGTCGCTTTGAGTGCGGCGGCCTGATCAAGATCCCCGAGAATCATCATGCCGTTCGAGGACACCGCCGCCTTCAGCGCATCGATGGTGGCGGCGAAATCGGCGTTGGAGTCGGCGGTCACCACCGACGCGGTTTCGACCGCCGGCACGGCGGCGTCGGCCGACGAGTTGACGCCGGCGGCGGCGCTGGCGCTGGTCGGGGTACTGGCCTGATTGGTGTTGGGTTTGGTGCTGGTTGCCCCGCTACAGCCGGTCGCCGTCAGTGACACCGTCGCCGCCGCGGCGATAGCACTCAGCAGGATCGATCGTGTGCGGGTGGTCGTGCTCGGGGCCACTGGGTTCTGCCTTTCAACAATGTGTTTGGGAATGCCAACAATTCGGAGCGAAACACCCCGGGGCCCAACGTGCTGCGCCCCGCACGCGGCGCGGCGTAAATGGTCAGCGATGTGACAAAGGTGGCGCCCCGCGGCAGGCGATGGCATTGAGTGGGACATGCACGACGCACCGCCACGGCAGCGCGGGCCACACCCGGTGGCCCACCCTGTCGAGCGTGCACCCAGAATGCGCCAGCACGAGGAGATGACCGATGACAGACCTGCACTCGAACAATGCGGTACCCGCCGGCGGCACTGATGTTGTCGAGGTCTATTGGCGGCCGGGCTGCCCGTTTTGCCTGGCGCTGATGGGCCCGCTGCGCCGATCGGGTCTGCCGCTGCAGGAAATCAACATCTGGGAGGACCCCGCGGCGGCGGCGCGGGTGCGGTCGGTGGCCGGCGGCAATGAGACTGTGCCTACCGTGTTCGTCGGCGACCAGGCCATGGTCAATCCCAGCTTCCGTCAGGTGCTGACGGCCGCCGGTGGTGACCGTCGTGAGCGTGCACCGCGCTGGTGGGGCCGGTTGCTCGGCCGCTGAGCGACCCCGTGCGTATGACTCGGTCCGCCCGCCGGGGCGGCGCGCATGGGCGGGCGGTGTGCCCGCGGCTCACCGGCGCGCTGGGCTCTGGTACCCGTCGCGGGCGACCGTTGCGGCCGGTAGTCATTTACGGGCCGGCTCGATGAGCGCGGATAATCCGGGTGTCCCACGATTGCGTGTCGGGCTGGCCGGGCTGCAGTGTGCGCTGGCCCACGGGGCAGCGCAGCATCGCAGCGGCCTTGACCACGTTCGGTCCACTGAGGCCCTGCCCACATGACCGAACTCGACGACGATACCGGCCCGCCAGCGCACGCCCCTGCGATCGGCACCCCGCGCGTTTGGGCACGCGTCGCCTCGGCGGTCACCACCGGTGCCGGCGCCCGATCCTGGTGGCGGTGGCCGCTGCCGCTGATCGTGGTCGCCCCCATGCTGGCGGTGGGCTACGGATTCGGGGAGCGTGCACCCGTCTTTCCTGAAGGCGCGGCCTTGGCGTTCGGGGTGCTCGTGGTCGGCCGATCCGACTGGGCCGGGTCCTTCTGGCGGCTAGCAGCGCTGCCGACCATCTGTGCCGTCGCCGGCACCCTGCTCGCCGGACTACCGCTGCCGAAAATGGCCGCTGAAACGGTAGCTCTCGGGCTAGCCGTGGCGATAGCTCAAGTCGCCGGCGGGCGCCTGGGCCCGGTCATTTCCGCGGCGGTGCTGCCGGTGGTGTTCGGCGTTACCTCGTGGCTGTATCCGGCGGCGGTGGCGGCGATCTGTGTGAGCCTGGCGGCGCTGTTATCGGTGCCAGCACTGCGCGAGCAGGCGGTCGAACCTTCCGGGCCGCACCGGTGGCGGTGGACGTCGCTGGTGGCATTCGGCATGGTCGCGAACGGCTGGATCGTCGCGGCGACGGTGGTGTTGCCGTTGCCGGCGGTCGCGGTGGCACCGCCGCTGCTGGTTGCCGCCCTGGAGTGGTGCACCCAGGGCGCCCAGCAGCCCACGGTTGCGCTGCGGCGCTGGGCCTTGTTGGTGGCCGCTGCGGCGATCGGCGGCGCCGCCTCGGCGGTATGCCCGGTGATCGCGCCCGGGCTGACTGCGACCCGTGTCGTGATGGCCACGACGATTCAGCTGGCCGCGGCCGCGGCCGTGTTGATCCTGCTGGCGTTCACACGCGAATACGCCTATCCCGCACTGGCGATCGTCTTGGTGCCTAACCTGGTCGCGCCGATCAGCGGCTGGAGTTACACCCTGGCCATCGGCGCCGGCGCCGGCGCGCTGTTCGCCGGCGGCTGGGTCGTGGCGGCCGCCGGACGCGGCGGCGCAGGGCTGTGGGCAGCGGCGCGCCACCGGCCGCATCAGCGTCACACCTGACACACCAACCGCTATGTGGCACACATAGCGGTTGGCGGATTCACGCGGCGAGCCGTCAGCCGGTCTTGGCGCGCAATCCAGTCACATCGATCAACGCAATCTCGGCGTAGCGCACGCTGATCAGGCCGTCGCGTTCGAAGTCTTTGAGGATCTTGTTGAGCGACGGACGCTGCACACCCAGCATCGCGGCCAGAGTCCGCTGCGCGAGTTGAACTGTGCCGTCGGTGGATTCATCGAGGAGCAGCTGGGCCAGCTGGGCCGGCAGCGGCCTGCCCAGCAGGCCGATCAGCCGCGCCTGGCTAGCCGATACCCGCTGGGCCACCGACGACAGCCAGCGCCGGGCGATTCTGGGATGGGTGGCCAGCAGCCCCTCGAAATGTGCCCGATCCAGGTACAGGCAGGTGCTGTCCTCCAGCGCGCGGGCGGTGTAGGCCATCGGCATATCCAGCAGCAGCGGGATATCGCCATCGACATCTCCGCCGCGCAGCACGTCCACCACGGCGCGGCGGCGCCCGGAACCGACGGCCAGTTCCACCTGTCCCTGGCGCACAATCCACACCCCGCAGGGTTCCTGACCCAGTGCGAAAAGCACTGTCCCGGTCTCGAATTGGCGTGCGGTCAAGCTGCCTGCCAAGGCAGAAAGATCATCGGGATGCAGGGGTGCGGCGGCCCCTCGGCCCACGCAGCGCGCCACCCATGCCGCCTGACGGATTTGCGGATCAGCAGGTTCAGTGCCGCCGGCGAGCATGCTGATCGCCTGCCGAAAACCCGGACCGCGGTGTTCGCTACCCATAATGTCTCCTCGTTTCTTGTCATCCTGCTGACACATCGCGGGTGCGCGCAAGAACAACCCGGTTGTGTGGGGTGCGCACACACCTGCTTGCACCCACCAACACGGAGGAGAATCGATATGACAACCGCAGCAGCCTCAACCGCCAGCGGCAGCAGTATCGTTCGTAGTCTAGTGCGCGGCGCCGTCGCCGGCGTCGTGGCTTCGATGGCGATGGCGATGGTCGCGATGTTCGTGTCCACTGCGATCAAGCACACCGGCTTTTTCACCCCGCTCTATCACATTGGCGCTACATTCTGCGGCCCCGACGCCATGATGCAATCCGCGCATGCCGCCATGGCCGGCGATTCGTTTACCTTCATCTGGGGTCCTGCCGTGGTCGGCGCCATGATCCACATGATGGTCGGCGCCATGTACGGCGCGATGTTCGCCGTGCTGGCCCAGATGGCGCGGCTGCACGGCGCCGTCCTGATCGGTGCGGCCATGATGTGGGGTCTGGTGGTGTTCGCGATCAGCTCCTGGATCGGGCTGCCCATCGCGGCCGCGCTGTTCGGCGGCGGCGACACCGTGAGCAACATGGCGCAAATCGTCGGCTACGGGCCCTTTGCCATCGAACACCTGATGTACGGGGCGGCACTGGGCCTGGCGCTCCTGCGGCCCGCCAAGACCCGATAACCAGCCGAATCGACCATCCCCCTCCGAGAGGGGCCAGGTTGCCGTGGCCTGGCCCCTCTCCCCCATCAGGGGCAAATACCTTGCCTGACAACGTGTTTTGCCCACCCGAACACTCCATCTGCCCGGTTGGCGGACTTCCAGCACTCAGATCGTTCCGGCACCTGCAACGACCGCGACTCACCGGGCCACGCCCCACGCGCGGGCCGCATTGTTGCGTCGCGTCCTCATCGAACATGTTGACCTGCAACGGCAATCACCATTTTCGTGATCCGGGTAACCACCCGCGGCGCACCACCGCTCATACCAGCACCGCCATCACGAGGAGCACCGGGCGATCGCGGCACCCCACTGGATCGCACGACGCATTCAGGACCACCTGGTGCGGTACCGCTTGGCGAATTTCATCACCGGCTCTTCCACTGTGTAGTACGTGACGGCCGAGACCGCCAAGGTCACCGCGAGGACGAGCGCCACGTTGCGCAGCATGCCGGGCAGGGTGTCGCCGGCCATCAGGCCCCACCGGCCCGCCAGCAGCATGAGCGGGAAATGCCAGAGATACGCCGACAGCGAGACCTTGCCGACGAACCGGAAGGGCGCGGTGTCCAGCAGCTCGGCCAGCCCGGACCGCTCCGCGCGGAACAGCGGCGCGACGATCACCAGGATCCCCAGCGCGCACAGCACGGCCAGTGCCGATGTGGCATAGGGATTGGCGAGCGCGATCAGGCCCAGCATCACCACGCCGACCGGGAACATCGCCAAGAAGCTGTACAGCCGGACGCGGCGGCTGAGCTTCTCGCGAATCACCTTGTGCTCCATGGCCACGACCAGCACCGCGGCGGCCATGCCGAACGCGAAGGTGTCCGAGTTCGTCAGGAAGGTCTTCGTGTAGACGGCGACCCAGTTGGCGCCCCAGTTGATCTGGGTCGGATCGGTCAGGTGCAACGCCGAGATCATCCACGGTACGAAGGCCCGCCCGATGAATCCGAGGGCGATCAGCAGCGCCGGCCCGAGCGACACGATCAGCCACGGCCGCATCGTGGCGCGCCGGCCGAGGGCGAACAGCAGCATGCCCAGCAGCGGGATCGACAGGTAGAAGGCATATTCCAGCGTCAGCGACCACGACGGGTTCAGCCCCGTCTGGAAGTACTTCGGGATGTACGACTGGGTCAGGGTGAGGTTGGCGATCAGCTGCCACGGGTCGGTGATCATGCCGGTGCCGTCTTCGGTGCGGGTCGGCTGCAGCGACGCGTTCTGCACGTAGACGATCTGCAGCAGGTAGTTGCAGAGCAAGAAGATCACCAGGTAGCCGGGCAGAATCCGGGCGATCCGGTGGACGGCGAAGTTCGCGGTGCTCGGCAGTTCGCGCTGCTCGATCAGGTTGCGCACGTACGGCAGGAACAGCAGGAACCCGCTGAGTGCGTAGAAGAAGATCAGCGACAGCCCGACCAGGTTGGTCTTCCAGTGGTAGGCGGTCAGGGGTGAGTAGTGACCGGTGACGTGCATGACGGCGACGCCCAGGGCTGACAGTCCGCGGGCGCCGTCCAGCCCGATAATTCGGGCCCGGAACCGGGTCGCCGTGGCCACGGGCGCGTTCACTGCTGAACTCTCGGGGTCAGTGCGGGCATGCCGCCAATGACGCAGGGCTATCGGCGGCCGAACGAAGGGCCACGCCACGGCCGGCCATCGAGGCGGTCAGTGCCGAGCGCCGGCGAAGGTGCCCAGCCAGGTGGTCAACGCGTACAGCGCCGCGTAGGTGCCGACCGCGACGGCCACGGTGGCCGCCAGCCGCCCACGCCAGCGGCGGACACCGCCGATTGTGCAGTGATCGCGCCGGCGCAACGCGATCGCTGTCAGCGCGACCAGCATCCCCAGTCCGCCGAGGCGGAACCACCATGCGTAATGGTCATAGAGTTTATCGCCCCAGGCCAGCGCGGTGGCACCACTGACGACGCCGAACAGTGCCAGCACGGTGGGACCCACGCAGCACAGCAGGCCGAACGCGCCGCTGGTGATTCCGATCCGCCAGATCGGCAACGCTCGATCCGCCGTGGTGGCCGCCGGCTCGTGACCCGGTTCGGCGCCGGTAACCGCCCGTTTCATCGGGTGCCGCCCAACCAGCGTGGTAACCGTTCGGCCACGGTAGGGCCCGGCCCCTCGGGCTCGCCGTGGATTTCGACGCCATGCCAGAACGCGACATGGTTTTTGATCCGCCGCGCCAGCGGGCTGGGCTTGGGGTAATACCAGGCGGCGTCGATGTTGGCGATGCCGTCGACCTCGAGGGTGTAGTAGCGGGCCATGCCTTTCCAGGGGCACACCGACTTGGTGCGGCTGTCGCTGAAGTACTCCCGCCGTACCGACTCCGGCGGGAAATACTCGTTGCCCTCCAGCCGCACGGTTCGCGGTGCCTCGGCCACCACCACCCCGTTCCACACTGCTCGCATCACGGCCCGAACTCCTCACTAATTGTTGCGGTTCTACCGTTCAAGGACATCACCGGTGGGCGCCGGAGTCCACGACACTGTCATCGCGGTGACAACCCCGGTAGCCGGGGATGACGGGCGCACACCCTCGGTGCCGAAACGGGCGTGTCAGCGCGCTGACAGTTGGGCTGCCTGGGCGGCCCGTTCGCAGCACTGTGGGAACCGATACCACTATTTGCAATGCGATGAGGAGCCGTGATGGTCGAGTTCACCGTGCACACCCCCGACACCGCCCCGCAGGAGGCCCAAGCACTGTTGGAGCAGGTGAAAAAGCACACCGGATTCATCCCCAACGTCTACGGCGTGCTTGCCGAGTCCCCTCAGGCGTTGGCGGCCTATCAGGGCCTCTCGGAACAGTTCGGGCGCAGTTCGCTGTCCACCGCGGCCAAGCACGTGGTGTGGCTGACCGCCAGTGAACGAAACGGTTGTCGCTACTGTGTGGCCGCACATTCGGCCGCGGCGGCCGCCGCCCGCGTCGGTCAATCCGTCATCGACGCGATCCGCCACGAGAAGCCGATCGATGACCCTCAGTTGGAGGCGGTGCGCCAATTCACCGCCAGCCTGGTCGACGACACGGGCTGGGTCAGCGAGGACAAGGTACAGGCCTTCCTCGACGCCGGCCACACGCGCCGTCACGTCCTGGACATCATTACCGGGGTAGCGCAAAAGACCTTGTCCAATTACACCAATCATCTCGCGCACACACCGCTCGATGAGGTGCTGGCGCCGCTGGCCTGGACGCCGGCCTAGCCGCCTGTCCAGCGTTTCTCGCCCGCCGACGGCGCACTCCTGCGACGATGCCCGTGTCGTCTCCGCGCCACCCCGCAATGAGAGGTCACACCCCAGCCATGGCTGATGCCAAAAAGGAACGTGACGAGGTGTTCGTCGAATACACCAAGTCCATCTGTCCGGTATGCAAGGTGGTCATCGATGCCCAGGTCAACATCCGGGCCAATAAGGTGTATCTGCGTAAACGCTGCCGCGACCACGGGCCGTTCGAGGCGCTGGTGTACGGCGATGCCCAGCGCTACGTGGACAGCATGCGGTTCAACAAGCCGGGCTCGATCCCGTTGCAGTTTCAAACCGAGATCGCCGAGGGTTGCCCGTCGGACTGCGGCCTGTGCCCGGAGCACAAACAGCACGCCTGCCTGGGCCTGATCGAAGTGAATAGTCACTGCAATCTGGACTGCCCGATCTGTTTCGCCGACTCCGGGCACCACCGCGACGGCTTCGCCATCACCATGGAGCAGTGCGAACGGATGCTTGATGCGTTCGTGGCCGCCGAGGGTGAACCTGAGGTGGTGATGTTCTCCGGTGGCGAACCGACTATTCACCGCCACCTTTTGGACTTCATCGACGCCGCCCAGGCCCGCCCGATCAAATCAGTCATGATCAATACCAACGGGATTCGGTTGGCCACCGATCGGCAGTTTGTCGCCGAACTGGCCGCCCGCAACGTCGGCCGTTACGTGGGGATATATCTGCAATTCGACGGCTTCGATGAACGCACCCACCGCGAGATCCGGGGCAAGGACCTGCGTGAGATCAAGCGCCGGGCGCTGGACAACTGCGCTGAGGCGGGCATCATCGTGAACCTGGTGGCGGCCGTCGAGCGCGGTGTCAACGACCACGAGGTCGGTGCGATCATCCAATATGGCATCGCGCATCCGGCGGTGCGGTCGGTGGTGTTTCAGCCGGTGACCCACGCGGGCCGGCACCTGCAGTTCGATCCGCTGACCCGCCTGACCAATTCCGATGTGATCGAAGCGGTCGCCGCTCAGCTGCCTGACTGGTTCGGCATCGATGATTTCTTCCCGGTGCCGTGCTGTTTCCCGACGTGTCGCTCGGTCTGTTACCTGCTGACCGATGGTGAGCACGTGCTGCCGATTCCCCGTGTGCTGGAGGTCGAGGACTACCTCGACTATGTGTCCAACCGGATCGTGCCCGATGCCGCGATCCGCGAGGCACTCGAAAAGCTGTGGAGTGCTTCGGCATTCATGGGGACTGCCAGTACGACCGAGTACCTGGCCCGCGCCGCGAAGGCCCTCGATTGCGCCAACGCCTGCGGTATCAATCTGCCCGAGGCGCTCGCTGAGCTGACCGACCGCGCGTTCGCGGTCGTGGTCCAGGACTTTCAGGATCCGTACACCCTCAACGTCAAGCAATTGATGAAGTGCTGCGTCGAGGAAATCACCCCGGATGGGCGGCTCATCCCGTTCTGCGCCTACAACTCGGTCGGCTATCGCGAACAGGTTCGGGCGTCACTGACGGGGGCCGACGTCCCCGATGTCGTGCCCAACGCCACAGTGTTGCAACCGATCCTGGTGTCGACGCCGCACGGGTCCAAGAGTGTGCCTGGTGCCGTCCGCGGGCAGGCCATTTCCCCCGACACCACCAACGTGGGGCAGCGGGCGGTGCAGCCGTGAGCACACCTGAGGAGATCAAATCCTGCTGCGCGCAGTTCTATTCGTCGGACGCGGTCGCGGCGCTGCTGGGTGAGTCTTACCATCCCGGCGGTGCCCGGCTCACCGGCCGGCTCGCCGATCTACTGCAGCTGCGGCCCGGTCAACGGGTTCTTGATGTGGCCAGCGGGCCCGGCGCGACCGCCCGGCTGCTGGCTGCCGAGTATGGCGTCCGCGTCGACGGGGTGGACCTGGCCGCGCCGATCGTGCAGCAAGCCCGTGAGCGGACCGCCGCCGGGTTCGCCCAGCGGGTGAGTTTTCATCTCGGCGATGCCGAACACCTGCCGCTGCCCGACGGCAGTGTCGACGCGGTGATCAGTGAATGTGCCTTCTGCACCTTCCCCGGCAAGCCCTCTGCCGCTGCGGAATTCGCTCGCGTGTTGCGTCCCGGTGGGCGGCTGGGGCTGGCTGACGTCATCACCGCTCCCGACGGACTGCCCGGCGAGCTGCGCACCCTGGCCGGATGGGTGGCCTGCGTCGCTGACGCTCGCCCGCGCCAGTACTACACCGACCTGTTCGCCGCGGTCGGGCTGCGCACCATCCACGTCGAAACCGGCGACGACGCGCTGCTGCGGATGATCGATCACATCGAAGCGCGAATTCGCCTGCTGCACATCACCCGCGCACTCGACCGCGTCGGAATCGACGCCGACCAAGTGCTGCGCTACACCGCCATCACGCGACGCGCCGTCGCCGACGGGCTGCTGGGCTACACGCTCATCGTCGCCGAAAAATCCACCGGCGCCGGGAGTCAGCAGGCCGCCCCGCCAACAACTGCCGGCGATATCGTCGGCACGTCCTGAATTCTGGCCTCGCCTAGCGTGGGGCCAGAATTCATGAGAGCTCTTCGGCGATCTCGCGCAGCAGGGCTGCCTTGCCCTTGGCGCCGACGATGCGCTTGACCGGTCCGCCGTTCTTGAACAGGATCAGGGTCGGGATCGAGACGACCTGGAAGTTACGGGCGGTCTCGGGGTTGGCGTCGACGTCGAGCTTGGCGACGGTCAGCTCCCCGGCCTTCTCGCCGGCCAGTTCCTCGAGCACCGGGGCGATCATCTTGCACGGCCCGCACCAGGTCGCCCAGAAGTCGACCAGGACCGGGGTGCTGCTCTTGATGACATCGCTGTCGAACGAACCGTCGGTGACGGCCAGCGTTGCGCTGCCCTCGCTCATGTAATGCTCCTCTCGGGTGAACTCTGTGGGGGAAGGACGATCAGCTGTGGTCGGCCAGCCAGCGCTCGGCGTCGATGGCAGCCGCACAGCCGCTGCCGGCCGCGGTGATGGCCTGGCGGTAGGTGTGATCCACCAGATCGCCGGCGGCGAACACACCGTCCAGCGATGTGTTGGTGGTGCGACCGTGCACCTGGACGTAGCCCTCGTCATCGAGGTCGACCAGGCCGCGCACCAGGTCCGACCGCGGGTCGTGCCCGATGGCGACGAACACACCGGTAACCGGAAGCTTGGTCTCCTCGCCGGTGACGGTGTTGCGCAGGCGCAACCCGCTGACCTTCGAATCACCTTCCACCTCAACAATTTCGGTGTTGGTGACGAAGTTGATCTTCTCGTTGGCCTGGGCGCGCTCGAGCATGATCCGCGATGCGCGGAACTCGTCGCGGCGGTGGATCAGCGTGACCGAACGGGCGAAGCGGGTGAGGAACGTCGCCTCCTCCATCGCGGAGTCGCCGCCGCCGATGACGGCGATGTCCTGGTCGCGGAAGAAGAAACCGTCGCACGTGGCGCAGGTGCTGACGCCCTGGCCGATCAGCTCCTGCTCGCCCGGCACGCCGAGGTGACGGGCTGCCGCGCCCATCGCGAGGATGACCGCGCGGGCCTGATAGGTGTCGTCGCCGACTGTGACGGTCTTCACCGGACCGTTGAGGGATACCGCGTCGACGTCCTCCATGCGCAGGTCGGCGCCGAACCGCAGCGCCTGCTCGCGCATTTCGTCCATCAGCTCGGGGCCGGTGATGCCCTCCTTGAAGCCCGGGTAGTTCTCGACCTCAGTGGTGGTCATCAACGCGCCGCCGAACTGGACACCTTCGAAAACCAGCGGCTTGAGCTGGGCACGGGCCGTGTACACCGCTGCGGTGTAGCCGGCCGGGCCGGAGCCGATGATGATCACGTCGTGCACAGCCGGGGAGAGCGAAGCGACGGGGGAATCGGTATCTGGGGTGGTCATGGCCGCCTTTCATATGGCTCTGGTCAGGCTCATACCTGAAGTAGCGTCGTGCCGGGAGTCGGTACGAGGCCACCGACGCTGGGCTTGCGCGTAACGACCAATCCAGGTCGATGATGATGCGGACACGATGACGTGGCATCCACAGTGTCATTCTGCTGACACCTATGGCGAGTGGTGTTGGCTTCGACCCGGTTTCGGCCTTCAGGAGGTGTTCGATCGCTGACAATGTCGGCGGCGGGCCGTTTGCGCGATCGCTACCGTCCGCTCATGCCGTCAACGATGCAACCCCACGATGCCGCAACCCGCCGCACCCTCGGTCAGCGGATACGTCGAATGGCCTCCGCCGCCCAGCGCGATGCAAGGTCCCCGCAGCCATCGCCGTTCGGGTTCCCGTCCCCGAGTGTCACGCCGGCGCGGGCCACCAGGCGGGGTCGTTGGCGTCGACGGCTGGCAGCGGGCGCGGCGGCGGCCACCGTCCTGCCTGGCCTGATCGGAGCCATCGGCGGCTCGGCGACAGCGTCGGCCTTCTCCCGACCGGGTCTACCCGTCGAGTACCTCGATATCCCGTCCGCGGCGATGCACCGCACCATCCGGGTGCAATTCCAGGGCGGCGGTGCGCACGCGGTGTATCTGCTGGACGGCCTGCGCGCGCAAGACGACTACAACGGCTGGGACATCAACACCGCCGCGTTCGAATGGTTCTACCAGTCCAGCTTGTCCATCGTGATGCCAGTCGGCGGCCAGTCCAGCTTCTATAGCGACTGGTACAAACCGGCGTGCGGTAACACTGGCTGTCAGACCTACAAGTGGGAAACCTTCCTGACCACTGAGCTCCCGCAATGGCTCGCCGCCAACCGCGGTATCTCGACAGCGGGCAATGCGGTCGTCGGCTTGTCGATGGCGGGCAGCTCGTCTCTCACCCTGGCCGAATACCACCCCGACATGTTCACCTACGCCTCCTCGCTTTCGGGTTTTCTGAACCCGTCAGAGGGCTGGTGGCCGTTCCTGATCAACATCTCGATGGGTGACGCCGGTGGCTTCAAGGCCGACGATATGTGGGGCCCCTCGAGCGACCCGGCCTGGCAACGCAACGACCCTATGGTGCAGATCCCCCGCCTGGTCGCCAACAACACGCGCATTTGGGTCTACTCCGGCAACGGCACACCCAACGAGCTGGGTGGCTCTGACCTGCCGGCCACTTTCCTGGAAGGTCTGACGGTGCGCACCAACCTGACCTACCGCGACAATTACGTCGCCGCCGGCGGCCACAACGGCGTATTCAACTTCCCCGACAACGGCACGCACACCTGGGCTTACTGGGGCCGCGAGCTACAAGCGATGAAACCGGACCTGCAACGCACCCTGGGTGCCACCCCCACCACCTGACCGGCCAGTGACGCGATGACGCGCCCGCCGGGTCTCGGTACTGCACCGTCGGCGCGCCGCGACACCACTGCAAAAGGCCACCAACGTCCCCAGTGACGCCGCACGGAAACGGTTGCCGAATATGGCATTCATGCTCATCACCTGTTTCAGCCTGCTACTGGCCGTAGCGGTGAATTCCTGCAGTGTCTACCTGCAAAAGCACCGCCACATATACGACAAGTACCAGCACGGGTTGCTGCTGCACGCGCTCATCATTCTGCCGTTCTGGCTGCTCTTTGGGTTCTTCGCCGGGACATTGGACCGCAACTACCGGCTACCCACGGTATCCCTGCCAGCCTTAGGATATGCGTTGGCGGCCGCAGCTACATTCATATTCATTGCGGCGGTGAGCACGCTCGGGCCCGGGTCACTCATAAATAGCAACTTCTTCACGCAGACGATCGTCGCACAAAAAGGCATCTATAAATTCTTGAGGAACCCGATCTACGACAGCTACTGGTTGTTATTTTTCGCGTTAGGTCTCATCGCGTCCAACGCAGCATTTTTCATTATTTCTGGACTGAGCTTTATTGGCCTGAATGTTATCGAAAGTCGGATTGAGAGAATTTGACTGGGGCTATCGTCAGGATGCCCACGATCGGTGACGGACCTGTC
Organism: Mycobacterium sp. FW102-FHT13B02; assembly: GCF_058790275.1. NCBI lineage: Bacteria > Bacillati > Actinomycetota > Actinomycetes > Mycobacteriales > Mycobacteriaceae > Mycobacterium > Mycobacterium sp. FW102-FHT13B02. The sequence goes on along the minus strand of NZ_JBYTCM010000007.1, from coordinate 151,127 downwards.
GCAGGCGAATTCACTCAGGACCTGGGTGCCGTAGTGAACTGCGATCGGCCATCCAGGCCGGCCCTCGGATCGATAACGATCCGCCCGTTTCCGGGCAGTGTGGGCCGAGACTATGAACATTTTGGCTAACTGTCGCATACGTCCAACCGGATTCTACGACCAGGCGAGCAAGACACAATCGAGCACGCGGGGTCAACGCCGCGTTGGCGTGGGAAATGAAGGCCTCCTAATTGGCGAAGCGGTTCCTAGACAGCTCCCACGCCACAACCGGAGACCCTCGTCTGTCTCGTCGGCAGGGCCAATTCAAAGGCAAGCGGGAACAACGTCTCTGGACATCTAGTTAGGGCGCTACGCGGGCAACATCCATACCGCGGTTGAGTCGGCGAGGAAACCGTTGCCGTAGAATTCAGCCGGTTGCGGAGGGGTCGATTCCTCTGCGGATTTCGCCGGGCGCGTGTTCGGGGGCGGTGAGGTCGCGGTGTGCCGAGGAGTGCAGCTGCCAGGGCACGCTGGTGACCATCACGTCGGGCTCGAATAGCAATCTGCCCTTGAGTCGCAAGGAACTCTGGTTGTGCAGCAGGTTCTCCCACCAGCGGCCGACGACGTATTCGGGGATGTACACGTTGATAGCGTCGCGGGGACCGCTTTGCCTCTGTTTCTTGATGTAGTTCAAGACGGGACGGGTGATTTCACGGTAAGGCGACTCGATGACCTTGAGCGGAATATCGATGTTGAGTTCTTCCCATTCGCGCGCCAGCGCTCTGGTTTCGGTGTCGTCGACGTTGACGGTGAGCGCGGTCAGAGTGTCAGGCCTGCTTGCCCGTGCAAACAGCAGAGCGCGTTGAGTTGCCTTGTGCCAGCCCGATATGAGCACGATGGTGTGGATCCTGCTGGGCAGCGTCGGCTCGTCGTCGTCTGCGGTGCGTAGCTCGGCGCGCACCGCCGCGTAGTGCCGGTGAATGCTTTGCATCAGAACGCACAGCACCGGAATGGCGATCACCACCAGATAGGCGCCATGGGTGAACTTGGTGATCATGACCACCACCAGGACCACACCGGTGAAACAGGCGCCGAACGCGTTGATGGCCCGTGCGCGGTGGATCCTGTATCGCTGCGCGCGCGTGGTGGCATCGGCCAGCTGTCGGTTCCAATGCCGGACCATGCCCGCTTGGCACAACGTGAACGAGGTAAAAACGCCGACGATGTAGAGCTGGATCAACCGGGTAGCCGAACCGTCGAAGGCGTAGATGAGGCCGCCGGCGATCACGGCAAGCAGGAGGATGCCATTGGAGTACGCCAGCCGGTCACCGCGGGTGTGTAGTTGCCGGGGCAGATATCGGTCTTGGGCCAGGATCGAGCTGAGCAATGGGAAGCCGTTGTAGGCGGTGTTCGCGGCCAGGATCAGGATCAGCGCCGTAGCGGCCTGCATATAGAAGAACATGATGCTGTTGTTGCCGAAAACAGCGGCCGCGATCTGGGCGATCACCGTGCGCTGCGGATCGGTGTTGCAGTCGCCGGGGAACCCGACGAGGTCGCAGGTGTTTTCGACGACCCGGGTATGTGCGATCAACGCCAGCGCGGTCACGCCCGCGAACATTGTGATTGAGATCACGCCCATCGCTGCCATGGTCCGGGCGGCGTTGAGCGCCTTGGGTTTCCGGAAGGCTGGTACTCCGTTGGAGATGGCCTCCGCGCCGGTGAGGGCGGTGCAGCCCGACGAAAAGGCACGCAGTACCAAAAACGCAACGGCGACCGACGTCAGACCGACCTGCTCGGCGTGAATGCCGTAGTTCGCGCTCTCGGCCTGCGGCGCATTTCCGATCAGCGTCCGAAACAAGCCGATTGCAATCATCAACATCACGCCGGCGACGAACGCGTAGGTCGGAACGGCGAATGCCTGCCCGGATTCACGCACCCCGCGCAGATTCATCGCGGTCAGCAACACGATGAAGCCGAGATTGATTGCGACGCGATACGGATTGAGTTCGGGGATCGCCGAGATGATGTTGTCAACGCCGGCAGCGACGGACACAGCAACTGTCATCACGTAGTCGACGAGTAATGCCGCGGCCACAATCAACGCCGGCAGCGGCCCCAGATTCATGGAAACGACCTCATACGACCCACCCCCACTGGGGTAGGCCTGCACCACCTGCCGGTAGGACAGGACCACCACGGCCAGAAGCACCACGACCGCGGCGGCGATCCAGGGCGCCAGGTGCAGATAGGCCAGCCCGCCAAGCGTCAGGATGAGCAGGATCTCTTGAGTCGCATAGGCGACCGAGGACAACGGATCACTGGCGAATACCGGCAGGGCGATGCGTTTGGGCAGCAGGGTGTGGCCGAGTCGGTCACTGCGGAACGGTCGACCGACGACCAATCGCTTGAGCACTGATGTCGGTGACGGCACGACATCGGAGCCTACTGTTGATCAACCAACATTGATGTCGCCGCAGACGTATGGATTCCGTAAAAGTCCAGGTAGCGGATGTATGGATTCCGTAGGGCCTCTTCAACCTCACCGCCTGGCCCCTTAGTGTGCGTCGAATGCCGTCCCCAGGTGAATCCGACTCCGTGCCGAGCTTGCGGGAGTTGGTGAGTCATCGGCACGTCGTCGAGCTACTCGACGCGCTCGCGCACGGGCCGATGACCCTGGCAGAAATCAGGTCGAATGTCCCCACCGGGCGGCGCGGATTGGCGGCGGCGTTGCGGCTCGTTGCCGCGCGTGGACTGGTGGCCAGAAGCGACAACGGAAGCTGGGACACCGACGCGCCCATGAGCGTGGTCTATCGACCCACCGAAGTCGGCCGCCGGGTGATCAACGCGCTATCCCGCTTCTCGGTCTGGACGGCGATGCTCGAGAGTGCAGACGCTCAGGAAGATCGTGCCTGGAATCGGTAACCCAGGCCGGCTTCGGTCAACAAATGGACGCGGTGGGCCCGCCGTGAGCAGTTCCACGTGGCCGACCAGCTTGCCGCAGTTGCGCATCAGCAACGCGAGCATGCCGGCTACGACGGGCGACATTTCGCCGTGAATCTCGAGGACAGCGACGAGCGCGTCGTTGGAATGTGACACGGGAAGGGTTTCGTCAAACTCACAGCCCACCAGGCGAGCCGAATTCTGGTCGGCGCCGCCTCCATCGGGCAACGTGGACGGCAAGGTGCTCGCCATCCTGGCGCACGCGACACACGCTCACGTTCTGCTTCGAGTAGCCCGGTGCGGCAGTGTCACCACGGAGACAGTGTACGGATATTGGCGGCACGCCTCGGTGTTGACTCAGCTATGACAACGGCATTCGTGCTCTCCGGTGGCGCGAGCCTGGGTTCAGTCCAGGTCGGCATGCTGCTCGGTCTGGCCGAGGCCGGAATCATCCCGGATCTGATCGTCGGCACCTCTGTCGGCGCGCTCAACGGCAGCTGGGTCGCCGCACGGCCCGACATCGCGGGGGTCGGCGCGCTTGCCGACCTCTGGCGATCGCTGTCGCGCAACGACGTGTTCCCCACCCGCCCGATCATCGGATTGCTGGGATTTCTCGGTCTGCGCTCAAGTCTGGTACCCGATGCGGCCCTGCGGCGACTGCTCACCGACCACCTCGCGTTCACTCGGCTCCAGGACGCGTCGATCCCCTTCCATGTGGTCGCCACCGACGTGCTCTCGGGCCAGGACGTGTTGCTGTCGTCTGGAGATGCGGTCGACGCGATCACTGCCAGCGCTGCCATTCCCGCTGTCTTCCCACCGGTGAACGTCAACGGGCGCGACCTTTTCGACGGTGGCGTCGCGAACAACACCCCGATCTCGCATGCGGTTGCGCTGGGCGCTGACGTGGTGTGGGTGCTGCCCACCGGCTATGCCTGCGCACTGCGCAAGTCGCCCCGCGGCGCTCTGGCGATGGCGCTGCATGCGGTGACACTGGCGGTCAATCAGCGGCTCGCTGCCGATGTCGCCCGCTTCGAAGCGGCGGCCGATTTGCGGGTCATCCCACCACTGTGCCCGATCGCGATCTCACCCGTCGACTTCTCGCACTCGGCGTCTCTTATCGAGCGGTCGCACGCGGCGACGCGCCAATGGCTGGCCGCCGGCCATTGTATTGTCGGCCAGGCAGCACTCCTGGAACCGCACCGTCATTGACAGACGTTGCCCAGCAATGCAATTGACGAATCCAAGCTAAGACCCCTTCAGCGAGCCTGTGCGCACCGTCTAGGAGCGGCCGTCGCGTCGGTGCGCGAGAATCCAGGGCTGATGCGAAATACCTTGTGCACCACCAACCTGCGTATCATCGCCTCCATCGATCCGGTCGGTGAGCTTCGCCGTCTTGGAGGGTGCTTGCGCACCGGCGACGACGCACGGCGACTGCTGTCGCCGAGATCGCGGTGACAGTCCCAGCGGCGACCACCCAGGGGTTGGTCAGCCAGGAACCGAGTGCAGTCAGCACACCGCCGGCCAGCAACGCCGGTCCCGCGCAGCACAGGGCCGTCAGCGCCACGGCACCAGCCGCCAGACCCGCTACGCCCGCCCCGTGCTCGCCGGGGCGGCGGCGTCGCGACCGTGTAGAGATGTTCACCGCATGTCCTTCGCAATAGCAGGTGTTCCAGCGCCTCCTTGGTCGCAGCGGTCCGTGATGCGGGGACAGCACGACAGGGCCGCGGCGTTGTCGGCGGCCAGTGCTCGCGCGAGGTGCACCAGTTCGGCCACGCGGACATCACCGACCGAATACCGCAACTTGCGGCCATCGCGGCGCGCGACCACGTACCCGCAGTCGGTCAGACACGACAGGTGCACCGAGACGCGTGGCTGCGAAATCCCTACGTGCTCCACGCATTCGGCGACCGTTCTCTCGCCCGGCAGGATGAACTCCAGGAGCCGCAACCGAGTCGGGTCCGACAGCGCCCGGAAGAACCGGGCTGTGGTGTCCGAATGTCGGCACGCACCCTCAAGCGCCCCGTCGCCCACGTGGCCGGTGTGCGCCTTGGGAACTAACGCCTGGGAGGCGGCCACCGCGTCTCCTTTCCTCCAACTATTCGGCTATGCATATAGTATCGGTAGGTGTTGCTATTCGCCATAGCGAATAGCAACACCGGTCGGATCAAGCCCGGCCTCGGCCACCCCACCGCGAGTCAGCGGATCGGCATCAGCAACGGAGGCACGTCATGGAGCACCGACGGTCAGGATTCGATCTGGCGATTGTCGGGTCCGGGTCGGCGGGATTCGCTGCCGCGATCGCCGCCCGCGGGAAGGGCGCATCGGTGGTGATGATCGAATCGGGCACCGTCGGCGGCACCTGCGTCAACAATGGATGCGTGCCGTCGAAGGCATTGCTAGCCGCCGCCAGCGCCCGGCACACCGCCGCGACCGCCGACCGGTTCCCTGGCCTGGGCGCCACCACGATCCCGGTCGACGTCGGCGCGCTTATCGCCGGCAAGGACACGCTCGTGCGGCAGTTACGTGATGCCAAGTACCTCAACCTAGCTGCGACGCATGGATGGGAAATCCTTGCCGGTACAGCGAGATTCGTCGACGGCCCGGCCCTGCTGGTGAGTGGACACGACGGCCAGCAGACCCACATCGAGGCGACGCGGTATCTCGTCGCCACCGGATCGGCGCCGTGGGTCCCCTCGATCGATGGGCTCACCGAATCCGGCTATCTCACCTCGACGACGGCCATGGCCCTCGACGCCGTGCCGGGGTCCATGGTTGTCGTGGGCGGCAACGCCGTCGGCCTGGAACAGGCCCAGCTGTTCGCGCGGCTCGGCACCCGCATCACCGTGATTGAGGCCCGCGAGCGCCTCGCCCCCTTCGACGACCCGGCCCTGTCAGCCGCGCTCGAGCAGAACTTGGCGGCAGAAGGCATGACCATTCATACCGGTGCCACCCTCACCCGGCTTGACCGTGACGGCGAGCAGGTGCGCGCCACCGCCACGATTGCCGACGCATCCGTGAATTTGACCGCCGAACACGTACTCGTCGCTACGGGCCGGCGCCCCGTCACCGCAGGATTGGACCTAGATACGGTCGGAGTGAAGACCGGTCCCGTCGGTGAAGTCATCGTCGACAAGTATCTGCGCACCAGCAACAACCGCATCTGGGCGGCCGGGGATGTCACCGGCGGGCCCCAGTTCGTTTACGTCGCCGCAGCCCAAGGAACCCTGGCCGCCGACAACGCCTTCAGCGACACAGCACGCGTCCTCGACTACACCGCCCTTCCCCGTGTGACATTCACCAGCCCCGCCCTCGCCGCCGTCGGGCTCACCGAAGCCCAAGCCACCGCCGCGGGCATCCCCACAACCGCACGCACACTGCCGCTGACACACGTTCCGCGCGCGCTGGCCGACCACGACATCCGCGGTCTGATCACCCTCGTCGCACACGCCGAGACCGCACAGCTCATCGGGGCCCACATTCTGGCCGAAGGAGCCGACGAGATCATTACCGCCGCCACCTACGCGCTCGCCGCCGGGCTCACCGTCGACCAGATCGCCACCACCTGGCACCCCTACCTCACGATGTCCGAAGGCTTGAAACTGGCCGCCCAGACCTTCACCCGCGACGTCGCGACACTGTCGTGCTGCGCATCCTGAACACAATCCCGATGCCCGATGGCGCACACTCAACCCGCCAAGCCGACCTGCCGGTGCTGCCCGCCAACCTACTCACGACCCGCCGGACCGTCGACACCGCATCGGGGCAGACAGCGCCACACCTGCGATGCCATCATCGAGAACTCAGCCCGCACCTGATCAGCGGATATTGTTGTCACGCCGCGTGATTCGCCGCCCTCGGCACCGTCTCTGCACCCCGACCACGTCACCCGCACGCGGCCGTTCCCGATTCGATCTCCGCCGTCAACTCTGCTGACGAACCTGAATCGTCAGAGTGCCCGTCGTCCGGTCAAACCGGCCCGTCGCGGCTGAACTGTCGGCGCCAGGCGAGTCACCGGCCTGCGGTGAAGAATTCGCAAGCCTGCCCGGACAGGAGAATGCGCGCACCCACAGCTGTGTTCGCGAACATCCCCTACGACAGTTCGGCGTGTTGCCGCCGCGTCTGTGCAATGAGCCTTGTCAGCGGGCAGACACTTCGCTGGTGACGAGCCGGCATGGCTGATGCACTCGGTTATCGCCCCGCGAGGAGGGTCACCGCCGTGATACCGAACATGCTCTACCCCAGATCGACTGAACCGACGTCCGGTTGGTGGGTATCCCCGGACCACAACCCCATTCCCGTGGACGCCACACGCGGACTCTACCGAGCAGTGTCGCACTGTCAATGCCGCACGCTGTGAGGGCTTAACATGAACGGACGCAGCATTTTTCACCTGGCAATCAATGCGTTTGTGGCCGCCACGATGGGCACGCTGGCGACTCCTGCCATAGCAGCGGGTTCGCCGTCGTGCGACGACGCGCACTGTGTTCCCTACGTCGCCCACAATGTCACGGCCGGCACCGCGTGCACATTTCGCAGTGCCTACGTCTTCGGCTTGGACGCCGCCGGCAACACTGTGGTGTGTACGTCAGTGAACACCTGGTTTGCGTCCCCGCCGCTCATCGGTGTGCGCCTTTTGACCAGCCCCTGCGATGGGACGGCTGCAGCGCAGGCGCCCGATGGAATGCCATTGGCGTGCAACGCTCGCAGCTGGACCGATGACTCCGGCCTGCTCTACGCCCGTCAGGCCATTCCGACGTTCGCTCCGATCCTTCGGTAGTCCCGATACAAACGGTCAGCGGACGCCGCCGCTGGCCCCGCGGTCGGCGGGTGGTCTGATTTCCGGTCGTGAGATTCAGATGTGGTGGGCTGCAACGCTGTCGCCGCACACCGGACCAACATCGGTTCCTCGGGGTGAGCGCACTCCACGGCGTGCGCTCACCTCTCGCTGACCGGTTCCTCGGCAGCGTGCTCAGGTGCGGTGTGTTTGCGGCGGCGAACGCGCCAAAGCAGCGCCACCGCGGCCAGAATCAGGATGGCGGCCGCCAGGGGCCACGCGCCGATGGTATTGACGTGATCAGCCAGCCACGTCTGCGCCTGGGCGGCAGTGCCGATGACCGGATCGTCGGGGCTGGAATCGAAAAAGAACAGCCGAATCTCGTAGTAACCGTAGTAGGCAACGTACAAACCCGTCACGAGCACGAGGGCGCCGGCCGCTCGACTCACATAGGGCAGTACCCGACGAAGGCCATCTGCGGCCATGGAACCGGCCAGCGCGACGGCCAGCGCCGCGACCCCCACCGTGATGGTCATACCGCCGGCGTAAGCCGCGAAGGCCAACACGCCAGTCAGCATGGAGCCTTGCCTAAACGTTGCTCCGATCACCGCCAGAAAGGGTGCCACGGTGCACGATAAGGATGCCAGCGCATAACTGACGCCGTAACCGTACGACGACCGCAACTGTGAGGTCGGGGCGCCGCCACGCAGCCGCGGCATCACCACCGCCAGGTCTTTGCCTGCGAGCAGCCAGGCCCCCAACCCGACCAGAAGTATCCCGATAACAACGGTGACAAACGGCAAATAGCGCTGCGCTGTCGCCAACACCGGTGAGATCGCCAACCCGAAAAGCCCGAACACGGTGAGAAATCCACCCGACATCGCCGCCGTGGCAGCCAAAGCCCGGCCGACCGCACGTACCGTCGACGCCTCACCGCTTGCATCCGCCGTCACCAAGCCCAAATACGCCGGAAGAAAGGCAAACCCACACGGATTGAGCGCGGCAACCAATCCGGCCGCCAGCGCAAAACCCAGGACCGACGAATCGATCACGAACGCGAAATGCCCGAAACTCGCTGGGACAACTGCCCTTCGGGCATCGCACCACGCACGACGTCGATACCTCCGGCGGGGGTGACGAACGCGAAAGCCGGCTGCTGAGTGACGCCAAACTTCCCCCACACCACCTCGTCCGTATCGGCCAGTTGGGTAAAGCCTTGAACGCCGAATTTCGTGACGAACGCATTCATCTGGGCCGGCGCACCCAAGGCGCCCACCCCCACGAAAGTCACCGCAGGGTTGGCCGCGGCGATCCGCGCCACCAGCGGAGCCTCCCGCTGGCACACCGAACACCACGGTGCCCAGAACCACAACACCGCCGGTTTACCCGCAAGGCTGTGCCCTGAGAATGACTTCCCGTCGACCGTCATGGCGCTGAATTGCAGCTGCGCCGGAATCGAGGGGTCAGTGGCCAACCCGCCGGCGGTCGCACCGGCCGATGAGGCCGGTACGGCCGTCGGACCGGTCGCGCTCTGTGGGCTACATCCGGAACCAATGGCGGCGATCACCGCCAGCGACGCGACCAAGCGAGCGGTCATCGCGTTCCCCCACCCGCGGAGGTGCGGCCGAGTTCGAGCACCTCATCGACCGTCCACTGGTCGTCAGCGTGGCGACCGTAATGCGCGGCGGCCACCGTGCCATCGGGCAAGATGAAAAAGTCAGCGGGCAAACTCAAATGCGTCGACCCGTCGCCGCCGCCGACACCCGCATTATCAGGATCGTCACGGTGCCCCAACACATTGGCATAGCCTTTGAAAGCCGTCTTCATCGCCCGCGGATGGGCCAAAGCCCGCATCCCCGCGTCCACCCCAAATTCGCGATACACATTGCGCTCCGGATCAGCCACCACCGCAAACGGCAGCAGCGCGTGATAGCCCTCCAGCGCCGAGGCTGGCGAGTGAAAAAACACCACCTCGTTGATCCCCGCCTCAGCCACCTCGCGGTGACGCGTCGCGAAAGACCTCAAGTGCAGGTGACAGATCGGGCACCCCGCGAATCGCCTGAACTGCAGATGCGTAAGACGCGTTTGCGCAGGAACGGTGACCGAGTCACCGGTGATGGTGGCATATTTCCGGGCGGTGATCACGGCCCCGGGAGACAATTTCTCAGACATTGCATTCGTTGTACACGCCACCGGGCCGCCGAAACATCCCCATTGTCAGCACGCTGACAATGGGGACCGAACTAGCCCAAGTTTCCGACTACTTGACGGTCGGCGAGGTCGGGCTCGTCGATATCCCAACGGCCACCGCCCGCGTTCTCGCACGTCCCCGAGGTCCGCCGTTAATCCGTGCCCGCATATATGCTCTGGGGCTATCAAGGTGCGGACTCAGCGAGTCATGCTATTGATTTTCTGCTGCACGTGATTTCGCAGCGTCGCCCGTGTCGTCGGACGGCTGCGCAGGTGTCGCCCGTTCTGTCCATGCGTCGTAGTCTTCGGCGGATACCAGCACTGCGTCGCCGGTTCCCGACCTAATGAGTAACTGATCGTGGTTGGTGATGACGTGATCCAGCAGCTCCTCCCAACGGCACGGTGCCTCCACGATCTCGGGGGGAATGCCACGTAGTGCGTTCGGAAGGCGCGCCGGTGCGCTATCCCGGTGGGTCGAGCCTGTCGAAGGACTGTGCTGTGTAGGTGGTTTTTGTGTTGCCGCCGGGTGTTGTTTCAGTTTTCATGATGGCCCGCACGCGAATTCGTTCACCTACGGCCAGTCCTCGGGTTTGGCTCGGATCGATGCGGCCGAGTTTGACCGTTACCGCGTCGCCGTCGTCTTGTTGGATCACCCAGGCACTCACCGCGGATACAGTGAGATATTCACCGGTGACGACCACCGGCTGTTCGTCAAGGTTGGCATGTTCGACGACATAAGCCATGTGTCGGGCGGCGCGGGCGGTGACGCTGACCCGTCGCGTTGCCCGTGACGGCTGCCTCCAGTCGATGTCGACGTCAAAGTCGGCGCGGTCCAACGTTTTTGCCAGATCGCGCACAGCCGAGGCCGTACGCGGGCCCATATCGCCGAGCTGGTGGACAAACGCGGACTGCTCCGGTTCGGGTCCGATGTCGTTGCCGGCGGTGAAGACATCGATGGCCGCGCCGACGGCGGTGTCGAGCATCTGGTCGTCGGTTTCGAATTCGTCGAGCATCCCCGCTGGTCCCGCCTCGTCGGCCGGAGCAACCGCCGGCATGAAGGTCAGGATGATCGAACCGGGCGCGGGTGCGGTGGTCAACAGCAGCTCGGTGCGTCGCTTAATGTCGGCATTGGGCTTGCGGCCCAACGCTTTATCACCTGTCTGTGCTGCACCGACCGCGGTTGCCAAGCGTTGAAGTCCGGTCATAACGCGGGCGACCTCAGTCACCCGGGCTGCCGAACCGGTCACACCGTCGCCGGAGATACGGATACTGCCTTCGGATCCCAGGGTTCGACCGATTGGCTCACGGTCGCGCATGGACTCGATCCCGATCCGAGACAGGTCCTCAGCGGTGGTCCACTCCGGCAACGTCGCAGCGAATTCAGGATCCGCTGTCGCGGCTAACAGTGCCTCCTGTAGGCGGTCGAGCTCCTCTTCAGGTGAAGTCACGAATGATCACCTCCACATAGCCGCGCCGCGGGAACGCGTCTTCACGGACCGGTTCGGAGCCGCGCGCACCGGAGGCCAGGCGCTGCACCTGATCATCCATCTCGCCACGAAACATCGTGTAGGTGGAGTAGTACTCGTCTCGGTAGCGCATGTCGGGTTGGCAGTGCCAGTGCAACAGCCGGGTATCGACCCTCACCCCCAAGGCTTCGTGCACTTTGCCCGGTGCGGCGAAAGCGCTCAACGCTTTTGCCACCGGCGGGTGCACACCGGCGCTGTTCACTTCGATGTCTTCAGCCCAGTAGACACACTGCACCCATTCCGGCGCGGGCTCATCAGAGACGAACGGGCCGTGCAGCCAGACAGCGTTCACCGGAACCAGGCGCTCCAATACCTTGGTCGCCGCCATCCAGTCCCGCCACAATTCGGCGCGGCACTCGCCCCGACCAGCCACGAACCGCGCATGCAACTCGCCTGTGGTCGCCCGGTAACGCCCCGGCGGCAACATTCCGTCTGGCCCCAACTCTGGTAACACCGCCCACCCCCGTCGTGTGTCGGCCCCGCACCCCACGGAGCCCTCCCCGGATTCAGCCGACGGTGCACACCACCGATGCCGCACCGTCAGCCGGCGGCACATCGCTATCGATCACGCCGTCGCCAACTGTATTGAACTGCGCCACAGTGGTTTCATCGATCGCGGCAATCACCGCACGGGCCGCCAACGCTAACGGCTGGTCGGCCAAACCGCTATCAGCCAGCGCCGCCTCCAACTGGTCCCGCGCCGCCAGCAATGCGCCGAAGCCAGGTGCGGCAGCGGGAGCCTGTGAGGCAACGAACGCGCGTAGCAACTCGTCGAGGGCACGGCGCTGACGGGTGTCCATGCGCTGCGCTTCGGCGGGCAATTCATAGCGGTCGGCTGCCGGTGGACGTACGCCCACCGCCGCGAAAGCTGTTGCCTCAGGCACTTGGGCGAGATAGGCAATAGCCCGGATGGAGGCGTCGGTGGGCCGGGACGCGTACGTGCCCTGCCGCAAGCGGTTGAGGGTGGCGTGAGAAATATCGTGGCCAGCCTGCTGCGCAACCTCCGCCAAGCGCCTGCCGGACGCTCCACCATTGCGCTTGACCGCGATTTCGATCAGGTCCATCAACGATTTGCTGGTCTTGGCCATCACCGCACCTGCCTTACCTCTGCGACGGAGTTGCGCGCCTGCTAGTTCCTTATTGTTCTGCCACATGTAACACGAGTCAAGCGCAACACGCCGCGCCGCTTCACCCGCAAACGCTTTCACGATTTGTATCGTGACATACGTGTCATGTGTCACCAAATCGGACGTCGTCCTCGTTATCCGCCGGCGGTCGCCACAGCGGTCGCCCCAGGGCATGCTCGAGCTTGGCCAGGGTTCCAATGTCACACAGCACCGCGCCGGCCAGAATCCGCCCGATCGTGGTGTGGGCCACGCCGGTGGCCGACGCCAGGGCTCGCTGACCGGTCCGCGTTTCAGCCATCACCACGCGCAGAGTCCTCGCCAGGTGTTGAGCCGCGGCCGCCGACGGCGGCGCGTCGGCGGTCAGTTTCCCGTCAGGCCACGCGCCTGCAGCCAGATAGGTAATAGGCGGTTGATCGCCATGGCTGCGCGACATGAGCCGACGATAGCGCTCGCGCCCCTGGTCGGGCTGTGTGCCGTCGATCACCCTGGCCAGCGTGGGCTTGGTGCATATATGCACCACGTGCGAGGGTGCCGCGGTGACTTTACCCATTCACCTTTTGGACACCTGTCATGAGTGCGCAATTAACCTTGCCGCTGCCGTGGGGCCCGGCCATGGCTGAGGGCAGCCTGGTCACCGCCGTGGACACGGTCGTCGCCGCCTGGACCGTTGACGGCACCATGTCCGAGCAGACGCTGGACAAATTCGCCTTACTCGCACGCCGATTCACCCGGTTCGCCGCGGCCTACGACATCACCACCCTCGCCGGCGCCGACGAGGACCTGGTCACCAAATTCGTTGCCGCCAAAGGCCGCACCCGCCACGGCACGGTCGGCACAGCAGCGGTGGCGACCATGCACAACCGCCGCGCGGCCCTGCGCGCATTCTTCCGCACCGCCCGCCAGCTCGGCCTGACGCTCGATGACCCCACCACCGACATCGCCGTGCCCGACCGCGAAGCGACCACCTTGCGGCCTTTGCGCGACGACGAGGCGGCGCTGGTGCGGCTGTTCTCCGAGCACGCCACGCCCACCCGGCACGCCGCCACCACCGCGATGCTGCTGGCCGGGGCGCACACCAGCGAGCTCGGCTTCATCGCCATCGCCGACATCGACACCACCGCCCACACCGTCCGGGCACATGGCTCCAGCAAGCACCGCGCCCGCCGCCTGCCCCTGGACACCTGGGCCCGCCGGGTGATCGACGAACGCATCACTTATCTGACCGACCGTGGTCTCGGCCCCGACACGATCGTATGCACCGGGTCCGATGGGTCCGACGCCCAGCGCCAAGCCAGGGTGTGCGTCACCGTCCGCGATGTGCTGACCCGCGCCGGACTGACCGGCAACGCCGGCATCAAGCCGTCTTCGCTGACCGCCTACGCCGCGCGCTGCGTGTTCGAGGACACCGGACGTGTCGAAGCTGCAGCCCAACTCATCGGATCCGGCTCCCTCGATGGCACCGCGACCCTCATCGGCTACCAGTGGCGCCAGGACGACTGATCGTCCCATGACTGCCCAGCACCGTTCGTCGCGCCGCACCCGCGCCAACGCCTACGGTGCCCACCGCATCAATCAGCACGAGCGCGACGCGATCCCCACCCCGTTCGACCACACACTGCTGGAAATCGAACGGGTCCATGCCATCGCGTCCTACCCGGCGTTGTACAAGATCGCCGATCTGATCCCCGATCGCCCTGCCAACAGCCCCGGGCGGCCGGCGCACTATCCACCCTGGGTCTCGGTGATACACCGAGCGCTGCAGGGAGTGTTCGGTAGCGCCAACATGGCCAGCCGGGTCATGGGCAATTCCGAGTACTGGCAGATGTTCCGCGACCAGGCCGCCAAATTCGGCAAGACCGCCCGCGCCAAACCACCACGACGGCACCACCACGTGTACGCGCAGGAGCGTCTCGATGCCCACGTCGACGCGCTACACCAGGGAATGATCGACGCCGCCGCCACACTGGCCCACCAACTCGGCTGTCTTAGGCCAGATAAGCGCGTCTCTCGCACCAAGCCGAGCCGCGGGCAGTTCGTCACCGCCGACGGCACCGTCCTGGCGGCACCCGAACGTCCATCCACGACCGAGAAGAAGAAAGCCAAGGGCAGGGCCACCGTCCACGCCGGCTTTGAAGTCGAACGCGGCGAGGACTCCAAAGCATGGAGCTACGGCACCAAGTTCGCCATCATGAGCACACGCCCGGACAACACCCGCAATCTGCGCGTCGTCCTCGACACCATGCCCGTTCCGCCAGGCAAAGGCTACAAAGGTGAAGCAGGCATCGCCCTGAAAATGCTCGACCGTCTCAACGCCCGCCCTGACCTACGCATCGACGGCATCTGCTACGACGGCGCCTTCCGCGGCACCCACATCGACCACGTGATGAAACGCGGCATGATCGCCCTGGTCCCCACACACGCCGGCACCGCTGTGCCCACCGCATTCGGCACCATCAAATGCGGCTGCGGAGACGACCACGAACTCTGGACCGACAAGGGCAGACTGCACGAGCGGACCATCCTGGACACCGGTGAAACCCATCTCCATCCGTTGCCCGTGACCCGCGTCTTCGACCGCCACACTCCCAGAGGCACCTACCGCTGGTACATCGAATTCGCGCCCCTCTGCGGAACCGTGACCAAAGTACGCATCGATAACACCGAAGACGATGACAAAAAGGGCTACAAGCGCGCCGAGCACCTGCGCCAATTCACCAAAACCGAAGAAGGCACCAGCCTCTACGACCGCTGCTACGGATGGCGCGAAGACTCCGAATCACTCAACAACACCCTCGACCGCACCCTCTACGGCGGCCGCATGCCCGCACACTCCGCCACCCGACAACACGGTGTGATGATCGGATTTGCCTTGGGCCGCAACGCAATCGCCGCATACCTGCATCAAAAACAGCAGCAGCGTAAAACCGCCTGAACACCCCACAGGGGATAGATCTACCCGCAGGCCAGTCACATACAACTCACCCCTCACACCGACCACGCCAGCATCACAATCACCGCGTCGACGCGAGCCCAAATACCGTCACCGCCAGTTCGCCGTCTAGCATGAGTCGTCCCTTAGGGTTTTAGACACCTATTCCGATAGGTCCCCCAATGTGATTGCGTCGGCGAACTTTCCTTGATGCTCTGTCCCATCGGCGATGCAACAGCCCGGATGTCAGGTCCCGGCGCGAGGATGAACCCATGGCGAACAAGTCAGGCACCGGCCGACACGGCACTTCCTGGTGGTCGGGTACCCCCAGGAGGCATCGGGTAATCGCGGCCGCTATCGGCGTCTGCGTCGGGGTTGTGGTCGTCGTGATCGGTATCTGCGCGGCGGTGGCGGTGGGCCGGTTCCTCTTGGATATCGCGGCTCCGTATCCGCAGCCAGGACCACCGCTAGACCCGGCGTTCATCTGGTACGGATTTGTCCCGCTCTGCAGCCTCACCGGCATAGTTGTAGGCATCGCCGCCGGCCTTGCCGCCACTCGGTTCAGCGTCTGGCTGGCACAAGAATCCATCCGCTGAACGGACATGGGGCGAACTGATGGCAGAGCGAACAACGGCGTTGCATGAAGCCACCGCCGCCGACGCCGCACTGGCGATACTCCGCAGCGAAATCGAACGCCTGGCCGCGACGGCGGCGGCCGCCAGCCTACGAACCAAACCGCTACGCGTGGAGAAGGCTGGCTGGCATCCCAACGAATACAGCATCGAAATCTGGTACGAAGACACAACTTTCAAAGTGATCACGTGTGACGGTTCGGTTGGACTCTCCGGCGGACCCGGGCGACTACTGGACTGGTGGCCCGACTTCACTGTCGTCGAAGGCGTCCAGATTCGGGAGATTGTGTCCGCGCTGCTATCAGCCCACAACTGGACGCTCTCCCACCCGGAAAGCCCAAGCACAGGGACCCGCACATGAGCACCACGGCGAACGATCCCGACCGGGAAAACGGCCTGTACGGCTACCTCATCGAGAGAGTCGACGGCACAGCCCCCGGCCGCTGCTTCGTCCTGGCCTACGACACCGACCCGCACGCCCGCGTCGCCCTGGAGTCCTACGCCGATTCGTGCGCCGACGACGACCCACAACTGGCCGAGGATATCTACCGGGTCCTGGGCATCGATGTGGACATCGCACCGGTCGATCTGACCGAGGAACTGGCGCGATATCTCGCGAGGGCCTATCAAGGTCGGTGGGTCGCTGTCCGCGAAGGAAAGCTCCTCGCCGCCGGCGACTCCATCGAGCAGCTGCGCCGCGGCGTCACCGACGGCACAAGGTACACCGCGATCCGCGTGCCCACCGGTACAGACCAAGGAGATTGAGGGATGGCCAGGGCTCGATACAACGGCGTGCCAGTGGTGGACCTGGACCAAGCACCCAGGCCACCGAAGAAAAACCGCATCGCAGCGGCTGGACGACGAGCTCGGCGCCAGTGCGCATACTGCTTCACCAACCGGGTCTCAATCCTTCGGTGGGCGCTCACCGGCTGCGAGGACAGGGCACTACAAGCATTGCGGCGCGCACACCCCGATGAGTACGAAGACCTCTTGCAGCGCGAGCGAGATGCTGCCGAAGCTGTAACGGCACAGTCCTGGGAGCTGCATCAGGCCCACAAGTGCTCGAGCGCTTCACGGATCGCAGGAACAGCGACGGCACATCGCGACGAAGTCCGACGAACGTAAGTACGCAGGGACATAAGGGATTTGGCATGGCTAAGAAGAACGCTGGGTGCACGCGGTGCGACTCGGCTGAAGACCGCCGGTACACCGAGGCCGTCGAAGCGCTGCTTAACAGTGGCTCGGTTGACCAGGCCACCGTCCGCGCCTTCTTCGAGTACGTCGACGGCGAATTGACCGACGATGAGATGGAATTTCTCGTCGGTGGAAATGGCCGTATGTCGCTTCGGCCCGCCACGGCCGCACGGTACGGCTACAGCTCCGGCTAAGCGGACGCCCAGTAAGGGGGACAAGATGGGAAGATTCAGGCATGAGTAGCTCGGCAGATGACGCGTACAGCGCGATGCGGTTTGCGCTTGACGATGACGCCCAGGATGCCGACATGGCCGCCTTAGTCGCCCGGCTACAGCAGCCGGCAGCAGCGATGAGTGATGAGCAACTCGCCGCTGAGAAGCGGTTCGGCGAGTTGGCGGCCCGGCGGCGCTACGACCCGCCACCAACGATCACCACGACAGCCGCGGAACGTCCAGCATGAGGCCCCTCGCCGAGCTCGCCGAGGCCTACAGCTCAGCCGCGAGAAAACTGGCCGAGATCGCAGACCAACTCGCCACGAGCCCCGCCGACCCCGAAGCGATCGCGAAGGCCCTGCGCGAAACAATCGCCGTCCTCGACGACCTCATCAGCATCGAACCGGATCCGCAGACCCGCGCGGGCCTGCACCAGCTGGGTGAAAATTTGAAGACGGCGGGCACCGTCACCCCCAAGAAAATCCGCGAGATCGCCCAGGCCTGCAATGACATCGCGCAGAACTACGCGCAGCAGCTTGCCCAGTGGAACAACATCTGGACCTGACCTCAGGCAAACCTATCCCTTTGAGCCCGAACCTAGTTCGTGACTGGATTCAGACCGGGTCGCTGTAAGCCTGCCCATGAGAGGCCACCCTGTGGGTCCAGTGCTGACCGTCCCACCACCGATGCTGGAAGCGTGAGGCCGGATCGGGGTACCAGCCCGGCCCGGGCTGCGGGGCGCCGGCCGGCGGTGGCGTCAGGAAGACATCGTCAGGTAGATCGGCGAGCTGGTAGCCCATGTGGGTGATTTCGCGCAGCGCGTCCTGCTCGGTCAGGGCCTTGTTCTCGGTCATCGCAGCAGCAGCGAAGCTGCGCACATCAATGAACGTGCGATCGCCGCGCGGGCCGGTCCGATCACTGAACACTGCCATCCACCGGTAGCCGCGGTCGTAATAGTCGGCGGCATCGGTGCCGGCCTCTTCCAGGGAGAACACCCGGGTGGGGCAGTACGCGGCGATGACGTCGACGTAGTGCTGGTACCAGCCTCTGGGTAGGAGTTCGCGGGAGCCGGTGGCATGCAGCTCGGATGCGCTGATGAGGCCGGCACGGTACAGCTCGCGTTTGGTCAGATAGTCGACGTCGGCGTGCGGGCCGGCGGTACGGGCCACCTCGTCAATGATCCGACGACGCTCGGCTTCGGCTTCAGCGGCTTTACGCGCAAAAAAGTGCGGATCATCGCGTTGGGCTTTCGCCATCGCCCAGGCAATCGACTCGCGAGTGAGTTCCGGATGCTCAACCATTGCCGAATCTCCTTCCTGCACAGTCGTTCTCGGTCACGGCTGCGGTCATGATGCCGCTTCAGACGCAGACGGGTTGTGGGCTTCGCGGAAGTCGACACCGAGACTGCGCTTGTCGTGGGCGGCGCCCTTGGTGCAGGTCGCCATGTGTCCCGACCAGACTCGCTCACCACCGACAATCACTTCTCGGTAGACAAAGCAACGGTGCTCGCAGTAGCGGCAGTAGGCTCCGGCCATTTTCGGGCTCCTTCTCCCGGGGTGGGTTGATGCTGTTGATCTAACCTCGCCGGTATGACATCGGCGCATCACAGACCACGCTGGACGGCGGTCCACAGGCCCGGAAAATAGTGCATCGACCACCCCCCAGCGGGCCATACGCTTGAAACATGAACAAAAACAACAACATTGATCGCCTGTTGGACCACGTCGAAGGTGTCGTGCGAAGGTTTCACGTCGCACTGCCTGATGTACAGGTCGACGACTTTCTGCGTCGTATCGCGTACTGGCGCGAGCCTCCCGGACTGGCCGGGTCATGTGCACGGGTCTGGAGGGCTGCCGTCGCCGACATGCAGGCAATCGTCGCGGAACTGCCAGTTCGGGCTGACCCGGGCGAATAGGACGCCCCACCAGCCAGACCGGCCAGCAGTCCTTAAACAAACTGGACCGCAATGCCCAGCGAAACGATGACCAGCGCAATTCCGGCCCGATCCGCGCCACAGTGGTCGCCGGCATCGACTGGCGGTAAGGCCGCTGGCACACTTCGTGTGTCGTTGTTGACGGACCAAGCCGCTACTACTGAGCGGCGTCGAACGCCTCGGCAACCTCCGCTTTGATCCTCCCGCGTGGCGACACTTCGTAGCCGTTCTCGGCTGCCCATTCGCGAATAGCAGCATTGCGGTTTTTGGGGGTCACTGTCTTGGCAACAGAAGTGGTTTTCCCCTTTCGAGTGCGACGGCCTTTAACCTTGGTCGCTGCGGAGACGAACGGCTTCAACGCTTTATCGAACTTCGCGACATTCGACGGTGACAGATCGATGACGTAAGAAGTGCCTCGCACCGCAAATGAGATGCGCTCGCCTCTGCCTTCGGTGATATCCGAGCCATCCACATCATCAATAAGTTGGCGGATAACGCGCTCAGCCATACACACTCCTCTTCAGGCGGTTTTGCACAGGGTACCGACCCGGTAAAACGCCCCGCCTCTACTGGAGTCGTCCGCCGAGACCCGACTAAGACCACCTCCACCAAGAAATCGGCACCCGTGAAGGCCGCCGTCATCAAGAAGGTCGCGGCCCGCGCCACCGCGGCGTCGACGACGCTGGAGGACCGCGCTGTCCCAGCCGGCCATGTCCGTTCCCGCGGCGTCAAGGCGCTCCTCGCTGAGCGGCAGGCCCGCAAGCACTGATGCTGAGGCGTCGCAGCTAGCTGTGTCAGGACCGCCCAGCTAGTACCAATAGTTGGTACACTTTCCGTATGGGTAGGAACACTTCGTTCAGCCTGGATGAGCACTTCAACGCGTTCATCGACGACGAGGTCGCCTCAGGACGGTACCGGTCGGCGAGCGACGTGGTACGGGCCGCCCTGCGGCTGCTCGAGGAGCGCGAGACACGCTTAGATGCCCTCCGCGAGGCACTGGTAGCTGGCGAAAATAGCGGAGCATCAACGCCGTTCGAGTTCGACGAGTTCGTTTCGCGGAAGCGCACTGGGGAACCTCACAAGCGGTGAACCGATATGTGCTGTCCCCTGCGGCCCAGGCCGATCTGGAGCAGATCTGGAACTACACCTGCCACCGGTGGGATGACGATCAGGCCGAGGCGTACATCCGCGTCATTCAGCACGCCGTGCAGCTCGTTGCGGACAACCCGCTGATCGGGAGGCCTTGCGATGACGTTCGCGCCGGCTACCGGCGGCATACCGCGGGATCACACACGCTCTATTACCGCGTTACCGACGACGGGCACATCGTCGACGTCGTGCGCATCCTCCACAAGCGTATGGATGTCGACCAGAACCTCGACTGACGAGCGTCGCCTACAAGCCGACCAATCGGGGTCTCGTTCGATGTCGGGCCGACCGTGATCTCGGTGGATCGGCCGCCCGTCCAATCCATGCCCATTATGGGCAAATGGGCTATGGTTGGTCTATGACCGAGCTCCCCCTCGTAGAAACCGACGGCCGCAGCCGCGCCGTCCTTCCCGGCCGCCCCAACGAACGCTTCGTCCTACGCGAAAACCCCGACGGTAGCCTGCTTTTGCAGCCAGCCCGCATCGTCACCGAAGCCCAGCACGAATACGACACCGACCCAGAACTGCGCGAACTGCTCGCCCGCGCAACAGCGTCACCGACCGTCCGCCGGGCACGAACCCGCCGAACGTGAGCGCCGAGGGCGATTACTCCGCGGTCGCAGACGCGCAGCTCGACGAGCTCGAACGCGGCCCCGACATCGAGCTGTACAACAGCGTCCTGGACACCATCGAGCTCATCTTCCGGCTCCCCGCACAGGCGCAAGCCCTGTCGACCGCGATCACCACAACCGACGGCATCCGCATGCGACTCCCCGTCATCGGACACCCGCCATACAAGATCTTCTGGTCCACCGAAGGCCCCCGCATCGAAGCCGTATTCCCGCACCCCTGAACCGCCAGGAGCCCACCCCATGCACGACAACCCACTTCAGACTCCGCGCCAACCGAAACACGTTGTAGCAAAAGAAACTATTACCCGCGGTGCCCGAGCCGCCACCAACCGCCTTCGACAACTCGGCCAGAAAATCACCGGCAACAACACGGCGATACCGCCCCTGCCCCTGGATGACGTTGTCGTGAGAATGATCGGCGCGAAATCCGGACTGATCCGCGACGTATACCTCGACGCCATCCCATACCAAGACGGGATCGCCTTCATCGCCGGACCGCACGGCCCCGCCAAACGGCCCGCGTGGTTCTACAACATCAAGGCCAACCCAAACGTCGTGGTCGTGTTCGGCACCCGCAGTTCGCGCATGACTGCACGCCTCGCGACCCCTGATGAGCGCGAGGAGATTTGGGCACGAGGCGTGGAAACCGAGCGTGCGCACTTGGGCAGCGACATCGACGCGTCGTTTTTCAAACGCACGCTGTTAGATTCGCGATGGGGGCGCAGCGCTCGTGATGTCGACGCGTTTGTCCTCAAACGAGACGAACCGACCAATAGCGAGACTGCCTCCGAGGGCCAGTCCTGGGCCGAGCAGATCATGCAATTCCATAACCTCGCCGGCGGCCGCCGTCGGCCCCGGTTTAGGACCCCAGAGCGTGTGCGAAACCGGGATCACCACGCAGCAGAACGTTGACCTCGCTCGGCCCGGATATCGGGTATTCGCCCGGCGGATGGTCGAAACGGATGGTGTCGACGTCCGGTTCGACGTACACGCTGACATCGACCGTCGATGGCGATCCGCAGAGCAACTGACGCCCCGGGTCCCGCGCATCGCCGACGGCGATGATTCCGCTGGGGACAGTCAGTTGACCATCGAACGCCAAATCGCCAAGACCGCTACCGTCGAGGCCGGCCAGAACACGGACGTGCACAAGCCTGCCGACAAGGTCGCATTCATGAATGCTCATGGTGTGCACCCATAGGGCCGGCTGCGGTAGATCGGCGTCAAAGTCAATGTCGAGATGTACGTACGTTCCAGCGCTGCCGTTGACGCCCGCATCCTCGATCGTCACGACACAGCCGTCCGGCGTTAAACCGGTGTCGCACAGCAGCAGATTTGCCATTTCCCCAGCACCCCCTGTCGTAGCCCCGCCCCTGCCCAGCTGCATCCCGATCGGCGGCGACGACTGCAGCGCAGAAACAGTTGCGTTCGAGGCTACCTCCGGCGCCGAGACCCCGCGCCCTCACTGCTGAGCCGGGGACTGTCTATGGCGTAGCCGCTGATGTCCCACTAACCAGCTCGGGATCAACTGTCTGCGGTAAGTTCGCGCATTTGCTCTGGGGTAAGAGTCAGCCCGGACGGCAGCGTCACGGTGCCGCCGAAGGATGCGGTGCGCATCATCTTCAGGAAGGCCAGATCGTTCGGATCGGTGATATCCGGTGCACTGCTGGTGTTTTCACACATGGATGGTGCGCCCCTGCCTGGTCGAGAATTGGTTGCGAATTGAGTGAGTCATTGAGTAAGTTGAGGAATTCTTCCCATCGTGCGGTGTCGTCACGGTGCCGGCGTTCTAGTTCACGGCGCAGAGTTCCGCGGCTACCGAGCCAGCGTGCTTGCGCGAGGTCATCGGCGGATGGTGGTCGTGGTCGGCCGGCGGCGGCCCAAACCTTGTACTGGGTGTCCCACTTCCAGGGATCCCCGAAGAAGTAGATGGCCTCGCGTGGGGTGTCGAGCCATTCCGCGTCAACGAGGATAGACGCCAGTGAGATGACTTCGTGGTGATCGGCGTACCAGGGTTCGTTGGTTTCGGGCGGTGTTGCCGGCGCGATGGACATGGTGGTCCCCTCTTGTTGTGTGGCCGCGGATTGTCCTTTGCGCCAGCCGCGGCCGGGTCGGTTTTGGTGGCGCAGCCACACCAGCTCGGCGGGGTAGGTGTTTTCTCCGGTTCGTCCGGGGCCGCGGCCGATTGGGTGAACGCCCCAGCGGCGCAATGTGTCTCGCGCGGCTCGGGAGTCTTTAACCCCGAGGACGGTTGCCGCTTCGGTAGCAGTCAGAAGTGATCTCATCAGGAATTCGTCGGCTTCGAAGACGCTGAGCCCGCGTTCGACCAGCAGTGCACGCGCGGCTTGTCGATCGACCGACTGTTGACCCATGCCGTGCACGATACGGCGTGATGCCGCATCGTGCAACGCTGTGCGGATCACAAGTCAAGGTGGCGTCGCCTCCCCCACCTGTTCCGGGCCGGCGCCGAGGCCGGCTTCTCGAAGCGCCTAGGCAGAGACAACGCCCAGGACGCCGGCTGGGAAATACTCCGTTCGGCCGACAGCGTTTGCGCCGCGACCAAGGTTGGCATCGCTATTCTTATCGCCGTAGCGGACTGCCAGGCGGTGGCGTTCGCGTCCTTCGGCGAGCGTAGGCGGGTGGGGGCAATCATGGCTGGTCGTCGCATTTCTCAAGGTTCCGGGCGCGGCGTTGGTCGTCACCGTTCTAGGCGCCCACGACGCCAGCCGTATGGATGGCTCGGAGCTAGCGCGATCACCGTCGGAATGGGTGCGGCGATGGCATCGGGCACTGCCGTCGCCCATGCTGACGGTGCGTCGGCGACGACCGCAACTCACACCAGCTCGACCGGTTCACCGTCTCCGAGCAGCCCTTCGACAACAGGCCCGAGCTCGACAACCGCTCGGTCTGCCACCAATCCATCGACCAGCTCGACACCACCGTCAACAACGACCGCTGTGCCGGTTGTGGTGTCAGTGCAGACCCCAAAACCTAAGTCAACGACCAGCATTCACAAGAACGCACCTGCAACCGCTATCCAGCCTCCAAAGTTGCCTGACACGTCGACTGTTACGAACTCCGCGTCGAGCGTTCAACCCGAGACGGCCCCAGTGTCACCACCACACGTTGACACAACAACGCTGGCGCGAACCGTTAAGGCTGCACCGATAGCCACCGCTGCCGTTGCGACCCCACAGCCGTCCTCGCCGTCCGGCGGTACAGCTGCTACAGCCAATGTCTCTGCCCCGTCGGCGCCGGCCGCGGTGTCCGCAGTATCGGTTCAACCGGGCACGGGAGCACCGACAGCACCTGCCGGGGCTGTGGCACTACTGACCACTGTGACCGCTGGGTCGACGCGCCAAACGCCCGCCACCACAACGGCAGTGGCCGCAACCACCGTCGGTCAAACGACAAGCGGCACTGGTGCGACGCCCGCATTCGCGACGACCGCGGCAGCCGCCCCAACCGTCACCACCACCATCCCCCTCGGCTCCGCCACAGGCACAAACGATGTGGCGGTCAGCCCCAACGGCACCACCGCCTACGTGACCAACGTCGGCACCGGAACGGTGTCGGTGATCAACACCGCCACCAACACCGTCACCACCACCATCCCCGTCGGCTACGGCGCGTACGCGGTGGCGGTAAACCCCAACGGCACCACCGCCTACGTGACCAACACAAGTAATGGCACGGTGTCGGTGATCAACACCGCCACCAACACCGTCACCACCACCATCCCCGTCGGCCAACAACCACAGGGTGTGGCGGTGAGCCCCAACGGCACCGTTGCCTACGTGACCAATACCAACAGCGGCACGGTATCGGTGATCAACACCGCCACCAACACCGTCACCACCACCATCCCCGTCGGCCATCAGCCGCTCGGGGTGGCGTTCAGCCCCAACGGCACCACCGCCTACGTGACCACCTACGTAAACAACAACGGAACGGTGTCGGTGATCAACACGGCCACCAACACCGTCACGACCACCATCGCCGTCCCTGGCGTGTACGGGGTGGCAGTCAGCCCCAACGGTGCCACTGCCTACGTGACCAACGCGAATGGCGGCACGGTGTCGGTGATCGACACGGCCACCAACACCGTCACGACCACCATCCCGGTCGGCCAAGGACCGTGGGATGAGGTGGCCGTGAGCCCCGACGGTGCCACTGCCTATGTGACCAACTACGGCAGCAGCACGGTGTCGGTGATCGACACGGCCACCAACACCGTCACGACCACCATCGCAGTCGACAAAGGCCCACAGAACGTGGCGGTCAGCCCCGACGGCACCACCGTTTACGTCGCCAACCGCGGCGCGGGTGGCGGCACGGTGTCGGTGATCAGCACCGGTTACACCGGGCCATCGTCGGGTGGAAGCGGGGGCTCCCCAACGGGTTCGGGTTCGGGTACAGGAACAGGAACGGGAACGGGAACGGGTACAGGAACGGGAACGGGAACGGGAACGGGAACAGGAACGGGTGGAACTTCCTCCGGCAACGATAACGCCCGCGCCTGGATAGATTCGCTCGGCACCATCGCGGACGACCTGCACATAGGGGTGATCGGCCCGGCGCTGCACGTGGCCAACATCTACGACGACCTTTACCAAGGCAACATCGGCGGCGCACTGTTCGACACATCAGAACTGATTGCAGGCGGTCTTGAAAGCAGCCGTATCCCGGTCGCCTCGGCCTTCGGAGTCCTCATCGACGTATGGGCGCAAACCATACAAAAAGTCGCCACCACAGGCCCGTCAGACCCATCAGTGGTCTTCAACTACGCCATCCAGCATCCAATAAGCGCCTTCGGCGGAGCCGTTGGCGCAGTCTTCGACGTCACCGGCAACACGATCGGCCACGTGTTCGGCCTTCCCGAACCCTGGATTAACGGCCTCGTACAACCGGCGGTGCAGGGCATCAACGACGGCTCCAACACCCTTCAGAACCTCGCCGACACCGCTGTCAATGGCGCCGAACAGGTCGCTCAGAACGTCGTCAACACAGGTGAAAACCTAATCAATGACGCGGGGAACGCATTGAACAACATGGCTCACGGACGGCCGCCCTGGCAGAACTGACGACACCACGCGAACTGTTTCTAGCCCGTGGTCTCACCCAGCGCTGTTTCAGCAGGTCAATCTGCTCAATGATGTTCGTCGCGGGCTTCTGCACCGGGCGACGGTAACAAAAAGCCCCGCCGGTTTGGGGAAGCAAGCGCTCTAGCCCTGGCGGGGTCTGTTGGTACCAACGCTATCACAACCAGCCGACCATCCCCCGTTCTGCTCCCGCGACGGACAATCAGCATTCGCAGGCCCAGCCCGTCCACCACCAGACCATAAAGTTACATGTAACATCATGGGCATGGCCAACCGCGACATCAACAAGCGAGTCGCCGACCACCGAACCCGCCTCCGCGAACAAGGACTACGCCCCCTCCAAATATGGGTACCCGACACTCGCGCACCAGGATTCGCCGAGGAAGCCCACCGCCAGTCAGCCCTCGTAGCCGCCTCCAGCAGCGCGGCCGCGGACCAGGCCTTCGTGGACGACATCTCGCAGTTCAACGATGAGGACCTCGACGTCAAGTGATTCGCGGAGAACTATGGACCGCCTCCGGCCGCGACTACGCCGGCAAACCACGGCCAGTGCTCGTCGTCCAAGACGACCGCTTCGACGCCACAGATTCCGTCACAATCTGCCCCCTCACGACGAATGACACCGGCACACCACTGTTACGAATACCCTTGCAGCCCAACCCCTCCAATGGGCTCACGGCACCGAGCCACATCATGGTCGACAAGATCACCACGGTTCCCAGGTCCAAGATCAGCCAACGCATCGGCAGGGTATCGACAACCGAAATGCTGCAACTCGAACGCGGGCTACTCGTCATCCTCGGCATCGCCGGATGAGGCCCCAGAACCTCTATAGCCACACGAGCGTTAAGTGCCCTAAGGGCGAACCAGAACGGCGTGCCGACAAGAGGAAGGTACTACTTGGTCTTCGGATTCGGCGTCCGCGGCTGCCGTAGCCCCTGCGGAACAGGCGGAACACCCTTCGCCGGCTTCTGACCGGCCGGGTATCCGCCCTTCTTCTCGAAGCCGCCACCACCGACAGCCTTTTCCACACGCTGGCCGCTATTGCTCTGATTGCGTGTCATCACTGGTGCTCCCATCTGTGGTGCCCGATCCCGCTCCTACAAATTCTACGTACTGCACCTCAGACCAGCTGATCAGCAGGCCTACCCCGAGGTATGCCGGATTGCCCTTGTCATCAACAATGACGGACCCGTCCTCGTTCACCGCGATCTGCTCGGCGATGTACAAATCTTGGTCCTCGCCATAGGCGCTGGCATAGGACGGGGCATACCAGAGCCCACCCTTCCACCCGCCGTCGCCTGCGAGCTTCACCATGATGTAGCCGGTGCGGTCCTTGGCGAACAGCCGGTCCCACGCACGGGGCTCGTTGGCCCGGCCGGCGACGAACAGCGGTAGCCAGATAAACAGGTTCTTGAGGAAGCCGACGATGCGGCGCGGGCTCGGGGTCCATCTGCGCGCGGCTTCCATCCACAAGCCAAACGCGTAGGGCACCAGCAGGTAGCCGGCCAACCAGCCCCACCACGCCCACGGGAAGCGGTGGCCGTGATCGAACCAGTGGTCGGCCGTCGCATGTTGGTAGGCGGCGTAGCCGATCGGTGCGAGCAGCAGGTGGAAAAAGGCTGAGGCGGTCAAAAAGCGGAACAGCAGGGTTGCGCCGTCTGTGCTGCGCCAGGCCCAGCTGGCGCCGCGGCTCTCGCGGGCGATCGTGTACACAGAGCCGGGTAGCAACGCGATCGCCGTGACCAGAAGAGCCTGAAATGTGGTGGGCACAGCCAGACTCTACGGAGAGCCAGCACGGGGGCCGCCGAGCGGCGTGAATCTGCCGACCTACGCGACGGCCGCGGCCGGGTTCAACGGTGCACCGGCCAACCTGGTCGCATACAAAATATCGGCGCATCCTTCGACCGTGTTGTAGTTGCGCAGGCACGAAATCACTTCTGCTGCACGGGAAGTCCGGAATGCCCGCTCGGGGTCGGCGCCACCCTGCCCGCGCATCGCATCCGCCGACCGGTAGTTGATCGCGGCCATGCTGCGTTCCTGGTCGACGTCTCGCCACAGCTGCTCAGGGATCGGTGACTGCTCCTCGAATGACCGCATGACCTGCTCGACAGCCCGCCCGTTGAGATGCCCGGCCAGGGCAGCCATCCGCATGTGCCGGGCCGCGACGGTCAGCCGCTGCCGCTCGGTGAAGGCGTTGGCTTGGCGCCACTCCCAGGGCATCGCCACCGCACACCGGTGCGCCAGAGCAGGATTGGGGTCGCAGGCATCCACCGACCGCGGATCGATGCTGACTGCGCGGGCGCCCACGGAGCTGGCCCAGTCCGACACCCGGGCCATCGGCAGAGTGGATGCGATGACCAGCGGGCGGATGGTCGGGTCTTCGTTGGCACGCAATTCGGCGTGACGGGCGAGCATCGTCAGAGGGTCGCCGCCCCCAGCGGCGAAGGCCTCCTGCCACAACCGGCCACCGTGGACCGGGTCATTGACCGCCAGCTGCACATCGCTGGGGACACGCACACCGAGAGGAATGTAGGAGGGGCCTTCACTGGTGGCCAGCCACGCAGTGACCAGCCCGGTCGGCTCCCAGATCAGCGACATCGCCCAGGTCATCGGGATATAGCCGGTCGATCGAGCCTGCCCGACCAGCGCATTGAGCACCGACGTGGCGGCCATGGTGGCCTGCTCGTACAGCTCGTCACCGTAGGCCCCACCGGATCCGACCTGTTGCACTGCGGTGGCCGGCATAAACACCGGAGTAACACCGCCACCGGTGGGCGTCGATGCCGCAGCCAGGCTCACCGGGGTCGACGCCGCCGCGGCCGCAGTCGTCGGCACGGCAGCACCGGTAGCCGCTCCGGGCGCAGCTGCGGCCGGGGCAGCTGCAGCGCTGGCGACCGTGCCTGCGCCAGCCAGTGAGGTTGCGGCGGGCGCCATCATCATCGGCGCTCCGCCACCAAAACCCCCGGCCGCCGCTGCTGGTGCGGCGGCGGCTGCAGCAGGCGCACTCGAGGCCGCCGCGGCCGCGGCACTTTGCGCGACCTGCGAACCGACACCACCCGCGGTGGAAGCGATGTTCGCCGCCGAGGAAATAGCGCCACTGCCCATGCGGGCCGCCGATTGCGCAGCGGACGAACCGAATCCGGCAGCACTGACCGCACGCGAAGCCCCCGCACCCGACCCAGCACCAGCACCACCAGCACCTCCTGCGCCGGCACCACCGCCCGAACCCGCACCGGCACCCGACCCACTGGCGGGCGCGCCCCCGGGCATACCACGCATCGCCGACCCCGGATTCGCCCCCGAAGCCGCGTTGCCACCCGCAGACGATGCGGGCGAAGACGCCGGGCGCATCATCTGCGAGATCATCGACGACGCACCACCACCGCTGCTCGAACCACCGGAGGACGCCGGCGACGGCGACGAGGTTGCCGGCGGGCTCATCGGGCGTTCGGGCTGGACTTGGCCGTTCTTGGACGGGTCGCCGTGCATTCCGTTCTGCTCGCCGGCCTTTTGGCCGTTTTGGTCGGTTTGGGTTTTGCTGGGGTCGGTGCCGTTGGTGTTGGACGCCGCATCCTTCAAGCTATCGCCCTGTTGTGCAACTGCATCCTTAGTCATGCTGTCGCCACCGGCGTGTTTGCCGACCTGCTCGATGTTGGTCTTCAGCATGTCGGCCGGCGGCGGGGACGCCGCCCCTTCGCCAGGAAGCCCGCCTTCACCAGCCTTGGGCATCAGCGAGTTCACATACGGCTGCGACCAGCCCACCACATCTTTCATGTAACCGGCGATGGTGTCCGACCCTTGCACCGCCCGCTCCATCGCCGCCGCTTTCGCATTCGCGATCGTCGAGCTGTACGTCTGAACGAACTGTTCTTCGGCCAGCGCGATAGCGATGGGGTTGCCGCCCGCGGCCGAGATATCGGACTGCATTTTGTTCCGGGCTTCCGTGATGTCCTTTTCGGCTTTGTTCGCGAGATCCGCCAGATCGGATTTCACCGCATGCAGCTCGTTCGCTGCCCAAGACACCTGATTGGACAAATACCGGTAGCACGCCACCCGGTTTTCCAGCGCCGTCTGCCGCCCCGCGGCCAAATTGAGAGCCGTGGTGATGAAGGCCCCGGACTGACCGGCCAGCAGCGCCTTGATGTCGTGCTGCGTGTTGATCTGCTGGAACAACAGATCAGCGGTCCGGCCCAACTCCTCGGAGTAACCCGTCCAGGCCGTGACCAAGGAGAGGGGCCAGGCGCCGGTCAGAATCGCAGGGGCATTCTCGCCAGAAGGAAACGGGACTTCGCCGAAACTCACAGCGCGACAAACCTTTCCGTTAAGGCGAGAGCCGATCGCACAAATGCGCCACCGTGTCCGCCGATGCATGTACTACGTCGATAGCATCACGGGCTCCGGGCTCGAAGTTCTTCTCCGCGTAGCCGAATGACGACATTGCCAGCACCGCCGTGTTAGCGGCCGATGCCAGGATCGGCGTGGTCCCAGGGGCTATGTGGGTGCGTAGGAAGTCGCTCGCCTGCTGGTAGTAGTCGCCGGCGCTCTGCACCGCCGCCGTCCACTCCGGATTAGCGCGAACCGCGGGGTCACGGACCGTCATCCCCGGCGGCAGAATCTTGAGAGCCGTGGACGCAGCCTTAGTGAACTGGAACGCGCCGTTCCAGCCCTGCTCGCAGGTGATGTTGTCGGCCTGGGCTGCCGGCAGCGGGGCCGGCGCCGGCGGGGCGGCCGGAGCCACCGTGACCGTCATCGGAGCTGCCACCGGGGCCACCGGAGTCGTGTCCCGCAGACCGGTGGTGACCAGGGCTGCGACGGTGCCGGCGACGACAGCGCCGGTCAACGCGGCGACCACCAGGGCGAACCCGCCTCCACCCCTGCGGGGCGGTTCGGGCTGCCACGCCGGCGCAACAGGGGGCGGGTATCCCGGCGCGTAACCGGGCCACTGCTGAACCTGCGTGGCCGCGCGGTCGTTCGTGGTGGTCATCGGGCGCTCCGGTCGTTGTAGCGGGGCAACCTGGGTAACCGCCCCTTGCTTCGCATTGTCCCAGGATGTTCGGACATTGGAAACCGCAAATGGCGAAATTCCGGCGGAGGCCTTCCATATCACCACGGGCGATTCGGGACGATGCTATCATGATAGCATCGTCTGCATGGCGCAGATTCTCATTCGTCAACTTGAAGACGACACCAAAGACAAGCTGCAGCGACTGGCGCGCCAGCACGGCCGCAGCACCGAGGAAGAAGCCCGCGAAATCCTGCGCAACGCCGTCAGAAACGTCGATGACCCACCCGCGCGATTGGGCTCGCGTATTGCAGCTCGGTTTGAAGGCTCGGGCCTCACGGAGGGCGAAGAGATACCCGAGATGCGGGGTCAGGCCGTCCGTCCGGCGCAGTTCGACGAATCATGATCCTGCTCGACACGAACGTGCTGTCAGCGCTGATGCGTGAAATGCCTGATCCGGCGGTGGTGCGGTGGCTCGACAGCCAGCCCACCGAATCGATCTGGACGACGTCGGTGACGGTGTTCGAGATACGCACTGGGATCGAGCTTTTGACGCCCAGTCGGCGTCGACGACGGCTCGACGAGAAGTTCGAAGAGCTCGTTGCCGAGGATCTCGAAGGACGTGTGCAGTCGTTCGATCTGTCGGCTGCGCGGTCTGCCGGGACCATCGCCGCGAGCCAGCAGCGCGAAGGACGATCGGTCGAGATTCGCGACGTCCAGATAGCCGGTATTGCCGCGTCCCGACATGCAACTGTCGCGACCCGCAATGTTCGTCATTTCGAAGGCGTTGGCGTCGACGTGATCAATCCTTGGGATCGATGAGCCCAGGCGGGTGTCCACAGGCAATTCCATCAGATTGCAACGCATTCATTGCAACTCGTTGCAACATGCAGTAGCGTGGGTCGCATCAGCGCACGGCGCCCCTGCCGAGCATGAGCGATGGAGATCGCATATGAGCACCACCCCCATCACCCGCTGGGACGTCGAGGCCGACCTCGTGCGGGCAATCGAGGCCAGCGACGAGGCCAGCGACGCCTACGCCGAATACGACATCGACGCCGTCATCGATGATCTCGGCGGATGGGAGGCCGCCGCCATCGCCGACCACGACGCAATCTGGGCCGCCGCAGCGAAACATGCCCGGCCCTTACGTGATCGGATCGACGCCCTACTCGGCGGCTCAGCAAACTTCGGCCTCACCAGCGGCGGCACCCTGGTGGCGCACGTCTACGGCCGGGAGGTCGCAGTACAAGTGCATCGGTCGTGGCTGCGCGACTGCTGCGACTGGCAGCCACAACTGATCTACGTCGCCGCGCACGTATACGACCCCCAGGCCACAGTGTGCACCCAGTGCGAAGGCTGTGGTCACCAGTGGAGTCCGCCCGAGGCGTCGGGCCGCCCCAACACGACCGATGACCTGCGGGCCCTGATCGTCGCTGCCGTCGCCGCCGATGCTGAGCAGATAGCCATCGAGACGTCGATGATCACCGACCGCCTCAAGCGTGATCTGCGCGAGGCCCTAGCCACCGTGGCGGACAGCGACTACGCGGCAGCCGTTGCCGAGGTCGGCCGCGACGAGGCCGACAGCTGGTTCGGTATCTGGCCCGACACGTCGGAGGAACCGGGCGTCTACCGCGCCGCCGATGGCAGCCTCCGCGCGTGGGCGTGCATCGGCCCGTGGAGCAGCGGCGGCATCCACAGCGACGCCTACTTCGATCCCCAGCCTCTCGTCATCACCGAAGCGGACCTCTAACCCCACCACGGGCCTGCCCGGGAAACCACTCGCGCCATCGCCATTCAGGAGCCATTCGCCATGCCTGCCGATCGCTGGACGCTCAGCGTCCCCGCCAACCTCAAAGACGAACTCGACGACCTCGCCGAGCTCACCGGCGTCAACAGCCCCGCCCTAGCCGCCTCGACCGTCCTGAATCTCCATAGCCTGCTCATGGCCCGCGAGCTACAGCGGATCCCGCTCACCGTCGGCGAAGCCTCAGCGCTCGCCGAAGTGATGAACAGCGCCACCGTCACGGCGGGCATCGGCCCAATCCTTTACGGGGAAGTGGCCGACGCGTTCCACATCGCCCGGGCCGGCCGGCTCGGCGCCCTCAGCTCGTTCAGCGCTCACCACGGCATCGACGAAGACGCCCTGCTGGCCAAGCTGCAAGGAATCGGCCCGTCGGCGGACCTCGCGCTACGCCTGGCGCTTGCTCGGTGGTGGCGTGACCACTCAGACGACGATCTCGCCACCGGGTTCCGTGCAGCCGGGTTGCGGATCGATCCGACCGAACCGCCGCATAAACCCTGATAGCTAACGAGCCACATCGCCAGGCCGCCGAGGAAAGCGACAGGAGCGGGTTGCGGCTGGGTCACGCGGTGAAGTTCACGTCGAGAACGGCCGCGAGCAGATCGTCTAGTGCCGTGGGTATCACACCGCTATGTGGCGAGTCGGGTGTTCCGCGTCGCTCGAAGTCGGTCCGGATGTTGCCACCACGAGGACCACGAGGTTGCGTCACGTAAAAATGGCTGCCGCTGCGTTCGACGGCGATCAACGCTCGTTGTTCAACGCGGCGGGGGTTGGCGCTGAGAGGTTCGGTGTCGCGGCGACGCACGGCCTCGCGAAGTTCCTCGTCATTGTGGTACTCGACGGTCCACGCCTCACTGAAGAACGCCACACCGCACAGGCCGACGGGTACAGACCGTCTGATCTCATGGCGATGGTCGGTGGCTGCGTGGGCCAGGCTGGCGAGCACCACTGGTGGGCGGCCCAGCGTGAACATGGTCTGCATCGCAGGGATGCGGACCAGTCTGATCCGTCCTTTGGCCAGGTTGAGCCAGTACAGTTCGGCGGGTTCGTCCCAGCGGCGCCGCCCGGCGATGTTGTCGACGAGGGCGGCGGCGATGCTCTGCTCGATCTGATTCACGCGGCATCCTTCCTACGCTGATTCTTTCATTCAACCGGCGATTACTGGTCCGCTGACGCGGAGCGTCAACTGCGGCGCCACTGCCGGCTGACTGCCGCATGGGTTAGCTTGTGTCACTAGGGCTTTCGGGCCACTGCGGCTGCTGTTGGTGCCGTGGTGGTGGCGGGGAGTGTTGTCGTTGCGGCGCACAGCAAAATACAGCGACGGTAGCGTGACCACCGGCAGCTCGCTCAGTAGTGGTAACGCGCTTTGATGATCTTGACCTCATTGTCGTCTGCTCGGTATATGAGCCGGTGTTCGTCGTCGATGCGGCGGGACCAATAGCCGGATAGTTCTCCCTTGAGGGGTTCGGGTTTGCCGATCCCGACGAATGGGTCGCGCTGGACTTCGCTGATGAGTCTGGTGATACGTCTGGCCATCTTGCGGTCGGATGCTAACCAAAACAGGAAGTCCTCCCAGGCGGCGGGATCGAAGTGGATGCTCCTCACGCGGATCCGCCGGCCATCCCCTCGAGTTCTTCGATCGTCTTGGCGTACTCGGCCGGAGTGGGCCCACTGGCTGACTTGTCGCGGGCGACGGCTTCCATGAGTCGGCGGGCATTCTCCGGCGATCGCAGCAGGTAGACGGTCTCCTGCCACGAGTCGTAGTCGTCGGCCGACATAAGCACCGCGTCCCCGGCTTTAGACGCGATGCGCACGGGTTCGTGGTCGGTGTTTACCTGTTCAAGGAGTGGGAAGAGTCGTTGTCGGGCTTCGCTTGCACTGATGGTCATGCCGGCACCTTTATTCGTACGACTTTACGGTACTGACACCGTACCAGTTTTACGTACGGCACTGCGAGTAGCTATTCGAGCCAGTACTGTCGCTGGTCGTTTAGGTAGCGCGGAGCGAAGGTGCCGGCCAGTGATCCGGCCGTGGTTTCGATGGCACGGCGCCGGCTGGCTATACGGTCGTCGAGGACGGCCAGTCGTAGGTAGCAGTTGTCTTTGGGGTCGGCTGCTTCGAGGTGGCCGGCGCCGGGTGGGAGGTCCGCGGCGTAGTCTCGGCGGCCGATCGGGCCGTTGGTGGGGGTACCGAAGGTGATGGTGTTGGTTTGTCCAGGTAGAACTTTCGGGCTGAAGGCGGTGAGGGAGGCGGTGGGGGCGTTGGTCCTGGCTGTCGTATGAAGTCTCCGCCTCCTGAAGGTGGCGGTTTCCGTACTGGCTGCCGTTGTTAGGCGGCGGTTTTCGGGTTTTGACGTTTCACAGCCTGCCTGGTGGCGTTGGGCTCCACGTCCTGCAAGGCCACTTCCTGGCCCCGTTGTCTGATCACGACTGCGGCGTTGGTGTCAGCGTTTCCGGTCCACCCGCATGTCGGGTCAGCGCATCGGAACACCGCTTGGTTTTCGCGTTGCCCCGCTGCGGTGCTCCCGCATCGGTGGCACGTCTGCGACGTGCCGTGTGGCCGGACTCGGATGACCCGCGCCCCTGCTTGATCGGCCTTGTAGGTCAGCAGCGTCAGGATCTGGGTCCATCCTTGATCGAGGATGGACCGGTTCAGCCCGGACTTCTGCTTCACGTTCACACCCGGCGCGTCGAGGGTGCCTTTGGCGCTGCGGGTCATGTTCGCCACCCGCAGGTCTTCAACCACCAACACCGCGGTCCCTGCGGCGACCAGCGCCGTGGTGGCCTGGTGGGCGAACTCGTAACGACGGCGAGCCTGGCGGGCCTTGAGAGCACCGATACGGGAGTAGGTGCGCCGTATCCGTCCGCTGGGTCTGGTCCCGCGGGGCTTGCCGGCCCGCTGACGCGCGGCCTTGCACTCGAGCCGGTACAGCCGCTTCTTCTCACCCGCGGTGAGGGTGGCGGGCTGATCGAGGAACGACCCATCCGACAACGCCAGCGTGTGGCTGACCCCGCGATCGATCCCGACACTGCCCCGCTCAGCGCGCCGCGGCCGGGGTTTGACGACCTGGTTTTCACCCCGAACCACCAGCATCCAGCCGGTCGCCTCGAGCACCACCCGCGCCCCGGTGACCCGATCAGGCAGGGCGCGATGCACACGCACTTTCACCGCACCGACTTTCGGGATCGCCACCGTGCCCCATTTACCGTTGAGCCGAGTCACATTCAGGTCCCGCGCCTGGGGCACATCGACCGCGCGCCGGGCCCGGCGCGTCTTCCATGTCGGCCGGCCGTGGCTGCCGTTCCAGTAATTCGACCAGGCCTGCTTGTAGGCCTTGAGGACCTGCTGGGCGGCCTGGGCGGGCAGGAGCGCCAGCCAGTCAATGTCCTTGCGGGCCTGCCGGATCGCCGCATCGGATTGCGCCCAGGACGGCCACCTCCGCGACGGGGCGTGAAACGTGTGGTGGGCGTGGATTAGATTCCATAGCGCCCGCCCCGCGTCGGCCTGCTGCCGCAGTATCCGTTCCTGAGCAGGTGACGGGGTCAGCGGGTACTTCACGCACCGCTTCACCACCATCAGCTCGCTCACCCCGGCAGTATGGCCCACGCCACCGACCGTATCATTGGTTTATGTCACCACGGTGGGAACCAAACAAGGATGTACGCACCGGAAGACACGTCGTGTACAACCTTCATGTGCATTTGGTCTTCGTCACTAAATATCGGCGGGGTGTGTTCACCGGCCCGATGCTCAACCGATGCGAGCAGATCATGGGCGAGGTGTGCGCCGACTTCGAAGCCGAGCTCCGTGAATTCAACGGCGAACATGACCATGTGCACCTGTTGGTGCACTACCCGCCGAAAGTCGCGATCTCCAAACTGGTCAACAGCCTCAAAGGGGTTACCGCCCGCCGGCTACGCCAGGAATACCCAACGCATGTCCGCAAATACCTGTGGGGCGAACACTTCTGGTCCGGTTCCTACTTCGCCGGTTCCTGCGGCGGTGCACCCCTGACCGTGGTCAAGCAATACATCGAAAACCAGCAACGACCCGTCTAACCCAACCACCCCCGCTCCGCGGGACCCAAAGATCGGGATGCGCTACACCCCCGTCCTAAAGGACGGAGCACTGCGCAAGAATCGAGATAGACGGTCCTACTATCGGTAGGATGACTGTATGGCGAAAGATAAGGTGACCGTGACTGTGGATCAAGAAGTGCTGGCCGCGGCGGACGCGGACGCTAAGGCGGCCGGGCTCAACCGGTCCGAGCTGGTGGAGCAGGCCTTGCGTCACGAACATCTGCGGATCGCACTCGAGAGCTACACGGCCGAGACTGTTCCGGCGCTGAATATCGACGACTACGCGCAGAAGATCTACCAGGCGAACCGGGCCGCGGGTCTGTGATCGCTCCCGGCGACATTTGCCCACGTCGCGACACTAGTCATGAGTTTTACGTTGTGGTGCTGTCCAATTCGATTCACTTGGCCGCCGATACCGGGCGGGTCATCACCTGCCCCTATATTCCGGGCCAAATCCCCGATACTGCTATGGCGCTCGTCGTTCGAGTAGAGCAGCCCGAAGGTGTGGCTCTCCCGGAGCTCGTTCAGTGGCTTCCCACTGCTGCACTCGATGAGCCGATCGGCAACATCGACATCACCGCGCTGCGTGCAACAACGGCCCTCGTGACTGCTCTGGTCACCTAGCGCCCTTCGGCGCCCGGGTTGCGTGTGCATGTGTCGTTGGGAGCCTCAGCATCGTGTGATTTCCGCCCATTCCGGGTATGGTGGAAAACATGGAAACTTTCACGAATCGGCGTGAATTCGCGGAACTGATCAGGTTTCTGCGGGGCGGGACATCGTTTGATGCCGTCGACCGGCGGGGCGGCCCGTCGAACAAGTACCAGAGCCAGATCGAGGCCTGCGAAGACGCGATGCCGATCACCAGGGAGACGGTCAATAAGTACTGCACGGCCTTCGACCCTGACGAAACCGGCCTGGCCAGCTTCCTGAGGGCTCTTGCCGAGGCCTTCAGCGCGGCAGAGGCCGCCGACCCTGAGCGACCGATGGTCAGACCCTTCAAGAGCCTGACCGCGGATGGCTTCTACGTTGGGCGCCGGGTGGCCGGCGCGACGGCCATCCCGGCGGGAGGGCTGATCCCGCCCGCCGCTTCGTATGCGCGCGCCTACGTCGACCGGGCGGCCGGCGGCTACTCGGTGTTGCGTGCGGCCCAGGTCATCGTCCAAAGGCACAATTGCGTGCTGCTGGTTCCGCGGTCGAGTCGGAGCCTTGGACCATTTCTTTCTGGAGCGGCTCGTCGTATCGGGTCCTGGAGCTCGGTGGCGCATATCCCGCGGGCCCGTTTCGACCCGTTGCACGGAGTCTATCGCTTCGAACGGGCTTTGTTTCGTGCGGATGCGTTGGGCGCCACGGGAATTGATCGGACGCGCCTGGCGTGGGCGATCCTGGTGGCGAACGCTGACGGGCTGCAGTGGGGGCGGTCGCCGATGGAGTCGTGGATCGCCGCCGAGTCCGGCATAGCGGCACCACGGTGGGCCCGGCATCTGGAGGCTGTGTCCGCCGGTTTCCAGGGGGCGCCCGTGCAGATCGACGAGGTCCTCGCTACCGCTCGCAATTATCTTTTGCCGTGGTCGGAGCAGTGGTTCGTCGGGTTGAAGTTTCGCCGCGGAGAGCCGGATGACGCGGCGCCGGCCGTCGTCACTGTTACGGCGCCCGACGCCGACGCCGTGACGAACCTGGCGTGGCTCCGAGGCGCCGGAATGACCGCAGTGGAAGATAGGGATCTGATGCATGCCGCCGACGGCGAAATCTGGCCGTTCGACGATCACGCTATGCCGGCCCTTCCGGACGTGATCGCCGACAGGGGTTTCAAAGTTTTGACACTGACATCCGTGCCTGGCGGCCAGCAGCTGGCCGCCGTCGGCGCCGACGGACCGACCTACCAGTGGTGCCCGACCGCCTACCCGGGCAACTACGGCGTCATCTCGTCCGACGGCGTGAAATGGGAAGCCATACAAGCATTCTGACCATTTCACGCAAAGTAGTCATGTGAATAGCGTTCGGGCGCAAGGTCAATCAGGGCTTGCCGGTGCTCGGCATGAATGTCGCTGCCCCACCATGGTGGTGCCGTCCAGCCGGACGGGCTGCCGCGATGAATCCCCAGGTATGCCGCGCTGAGTCCGCCTCGGCGTTGCAGCTGGGCCAGCCTGCGCAGACGCTCCCCGGCCTCGGTGTCGTCGATGAGCTGGCGGGCCCGCAGCTCGTAGACCGCCCACTGCGCGTACACCGACAGCGCCGGGCCATGTTTATCCCACTCCCCCAGTGCCCCAGCCTGATTCGCCGCGAACTGCTCCAGGCGGTCGAGCGCCTCGCCGTAAGATTCGGCAAGTTCCGGATCGCGCAGGACCCGCAGAGTGTCGCGGTAGCGGTGCCCGCTGTTGGGGCCGGCGCCGGCTGAGGGAACCCAGATCATCTGGGCGCCGCGGTGGTCCAGTCGGTGGCGATCGCGTGCTGCG
This sequence comes from Mycobacterium sp. FW102-FHT13B02, assembly GCF_058790275.1. Classification (NCBI taxonomy): domain Bacteria; kingdom Bacillati; phylum Actinomycetota; class Actinomycetes; order Mycobacteriales; family Mycobacteriaceae; genus Mycobacterium; species Mycobacterium sp. FW102-FHT13B02. Next base: position 111,468 of record NZ_JBYTCM010000007.1, on the reverse strand, counting down.
CATCCGCCAGGGCCATCCGTCCGGTGCAGACCAGTGACAGGAGCCGGTTCTCGATGGAGTCTTTCGGATTCGGCGAGGCACCGGGCTCAACCCACAAGTTCCGCGGATCGTTGGGGTCTCCCCCGATCGAAAGCGGAATAAGGTGGTCAAATTCTGCCTGGGACAGTGCACCGTTGTAGCTGTAAGACTGTGCGTTCAAACGCTTTTCACGGTTGGTGATGTTGAGCGGCGGGCGCACGGATTTTGAATAGCCTTTGCGGCAGACCGTGGTGCTGATGTTGTCTTGGGTGACTTTCGGGCTGACCGCGCCGGGTGTGCAGGACGGGTCGGGTAGGACGTCGCCGGAGGCGGCGGTCCGGTAGTGGCAGGTCCCTGGTGCCGGTTGCGTCTGGACGGTGTACTCCGTCGGGCCCGGGCCGACCGGTAGGTCAGCGTGGGCCAGCGGGCCGATCATCAGGGGGACGAGCAGCAGGGCGGCGGCGGGGATGGTGGGGCGCATCAGTGGCCTTTCTTGATGACGGACAGGGAGCCGGTTCGGACCGCGTCCAGCACGAGGGTCCATGCGGCGATCCGGTCGGCGTAGGCGGTCTCGGGCTGCGGGCAGCCGTCGTACCAGTCGGGTTGACGTTCGGTTTCCAAGTGGCTGGGATGCCGGTCACCGGGGTGTAGGGCGGCGGGGTCCATCCACCAGCGCCAGGATCGTGAGCGGGGCTCGCCGTAGCCGGCGGCGATCACCTGGAGCTGCTCGGTCACCTCGGGGCGACCCGCGCGCAGCTGGTCGAGTTCGGTCCAGGGAATACACCAGGACGGCCGGTAGTCCCAGCCTTTCCATGCCTGGCCGGATTCGAAGCGCAGGCCGTCGGACCACACCGCCCACGCCCACCCGGGATTACCGTTTGGGCCGCGGCGGTAGTTGGCTTTGACCTCACCGCGGTCCAGGCGCGCCTCGACGACTTCGGGGTATAGCCACCAGGACAGGAGGCCTGGCCATGGTGTTTCGACGATGAAGGCGATTGCGTCGGCGGCCGCGGCTGCGGTGGCGTTCTCGAGGGATTCTATCTCGCCGAACAGGTCGTACTGGAGTACCGTAGTTGCCGCATCTTGTTGCAGCACTGGGGTTTTGCCTGCCATGACGTTCGCCTCGGTCGCCGGTCGCGCGCCGCTTTCTCGTGGCGCTGGTTGTCTCGGCGCTAATTATGTGGTGGCGGTCTGACATCCCGGCGCAACGGAGCCGAGGCGGGCTAAGTCGATCAGACGTTGCGGCCCGTTTGTGCCACATCGGCCCTACCTTAGGTTCATGAGTGAATCGGTCGGCATCCGCGAACTGCGGCACAACACTGCTGACATCATCAGCGCCGCCGAAGCCGGCCAGGAATTCCATGTCACCGTCCGGGGCAAAGACACCGGCGTCGTCATCGCCAGACAGCCCACATCCACGCCGCCGACCGAGCGCCGTCGGGGCATCACCTTGGCCCAGATCAAACAGGCCGGCCTCTACACCCGCCCCACGTCACCCGGATACCGAGAGGCCATGCTGGAGATGGTCGAGCACGGCCGCGACGATGCCGGCCGCGTCGGAGATACCGATCGGTGAGACTCCATCTCGAATACCGGCGCCCCGCGTCGATTGCTTGAATACCGCTGCGCCCACACATTATTGGCGTTGCAGTTGCGTTCCCTGCTCGAATACGACCGGGCAATGTCCGGGGCCGGCGGTGATGCTGAACGGAGCGATGATGGGGTGGCATTCGTGGCCGACGGTGATTCCCGCGATGACGCTCGGGTCGATGTCGGCGAACCTGACGTCGTGGTCGCGCACAGTTGCGTGCGCAGGATTCCAACCGACGCTCGCAAGCGCATTCGGCTGCCAGCGTTTGCGAGCACCCGTCATGCCACGGAAAACCCGAATGCTCGTCAAGCCCATCGACTGCGCCAGATGGGTCAGTGCAGCCGAGTACAGCTGCATCCCCCGCACAGCGATAGCAGGCGGCGCGTACACGTCGCGGGAGGCGAATTCCTCTTCGTAGCATCCGGGCCACGCCCGGTGATTTCGGAATTGTGAGATCACCGCCTTGCCCCAGAGCTCGACCGCTCGGCCGCTGCCCTCGCAACCGGTGAGATAGTGCGCCTGGCAGTCAATCGCCAGGCGGTCAGTCGGTGAACCGAGCTGACCGGGGATTACCGACTCGAACCAGCGCGTGAGGCTGTCGCGGACGTGGGCGTGGCGGTCATCGTGATTTCCGCTGAGTTCCCTTGGATCCACCGCGCCGCCGCTGGCTTCCACTGCGCGCACCGCGAACTCTCGCACGCACGGGTCCAGCGGTTCATAGTCGGGGTGGAACCATGGATTGGGGATCGAGCTCACGCGCGTGCTCATGTCGGCAATTTACAGGCATATCGCGGACCCGATATGCACTCGGAGGTGGTGTTCGGCCGCCATCATTGACTCGTGAGGGTGCTAAATTCGAGGGGAATCGCCGCGCTACGTTGGCGAGACCCCGCCATCGTCGGGCTCCCATGAAGCCTGACTTCCCTTGCGGGCCAGCCCTTCGGGCGACGTAGCAGAACGCCACGCCAGTAGTGATGCCGGTCGGAGCGATCATGGGGCGCCGCCGATAAATCCGGCGTGACTGGAGGCCCACCGATGTCAGACAAGAAACGCAACAACGCACGCAAGAGCGCGGCCCGCGCAGTCCAGAAGGAGACGGGACTCCGCTACAAGAAAGCTTTGGCGATGGTCGCCGATCGGCCGCCGACCCGCGTCATCACCGCACCCGGGATCGGCGCCAGGAACGGTTCGCTTCTAGTAAGCGGCTTGGTATTCACTGTGCAGGATGCCGAAGAGACCTTGAAGATCGCAGCACCGAAACCAGTCGGACATCCCCCGATGTCCGACTGGTGGCCTTTTCCCCCCAAGCTTGGGTGCCACAACCGCGCTGCAAGCTGGGTCCTGCTCGACCTCGCCGGCGAGCTGTCTCACTGGCAACCCGCCGCGGGCGTGGCTCCGTGGTTGATCCCTGAAGATCAACCGGTGCGCTTCGAGGTGCCCGTCAACAAAACTCTCAAGTCGAGCCCGACCCGGTGGTTGGCGGAATCACTCGCAGCTCAAGACCGCGACCGTCCGTGGGTGCTGGACCTGCTCGGGCATCTGACGGCTTTGCGCCAGCAGTTAATGCCGTTTCATGGCGCACCCGTCGATGATGTGCGGGCGGTGGTTGATCACCTGCAGCGCTGGCTCGCCGGGCCGAGCGTGCGGTAGGCGCTTATTTGGGGTGGTCGTCCGGGGCGAACAGGAACGGGCGTTGCTCGCGCAGAGCATGCAGTCGGCTCCAGCCTTCGTCGAGCCAGGGCACCCAGGTGCAGGCCTGGGCACGGTTGATCGCCACGAGCTGCGCCGCAGTCCGTAGCAGCGTGGGTGTCACATCAGGGTGGTGACCGTAGGTGTCGAGCACGTGTTGTGTTGTGGCGGTGCCGGTTTCGGTCGCAAGGACGGCGACGGTGGCCACGTCGTAGACCCGTGGTCCTCGTCCGGAGAGGCCGAAGTCGAGCGCGACGGCACTCGGTGGGCCGCAGTCGACGATGTTGGTTGGGTTGGCGTCGCCGTGGATCACGACCGCGGGTAGGCCGGCGAGTTTGGCCGCCGCATCATGGGCCTGCCGGCGCCACGGCGCCAAGGCTTCGTGCAGGGCGATCGCGTCGGGGTGCGGCGGCCGCGGGGGGACCAGGAGTAGGGCTGTGGGCAGGTCCGCGGTGGGTGTGTGGTCATGCGCGGTGCGCAACCAGCGGATGGCCTTGGCTGGTGCTGCGGGCCCGTGGTCGGGGAGGCGGAGCCACCAGCTGAGCATGCCTACGCCATCCGGTGGGGCGCTCACCCCGAGCGGGACCGTGACCCTGTTGAACGCTGATTGGAAGCGTTGGGCCAGGAGCTGCTCGTGCCGGGCTTGGCTGGGGGTGGGATGCATTTTGGCGACGAGGTTTCCGCCGGCCCAGACCGGTGCGGAGACGTTGCGCAGCAAGGTGGGTATGTCGCCGCCGTGGCGTGAGGTGAATTCGTCGACCAGCCAGTCAGGGGCGTGCACAGCTGCTGTCCGTCGGCCGTTCTTAGTGGCACATGGCGGACAGTGTTTGGTCGGTCGAGTGATAGACGTTGTAGTCGTCGCCGTTGTCGGGGTCGCGGGTTTGGTAGGCCACGCTCATGGTTTTGAGCGCGGACACCATGATGTTCGCGAAGTGGCCCAGCATGGGGCTGGTGCCGGGGGCGATCTGTGCGGCCAGCTGGTCGGAGGCCTGCTGGAACTGGGCGGCGGCGCGGTCGACCGCGGCGGACCAGTCAGGGTTGGCGGCGACCTCCGGGGAGGTGATGGTTACCCCTGCCGGAAGGACCTTCAAGGTCTGCTGGATCGCGGCCGAGGCCGGGGCGACGGTGGCGCGGTAGGCGCTGCAAGTTTTCGCATCGGCCTGGGCCGCCGGCAGCGGGGCCGGTGTCGTCGGGGTCGCGGTGACCGTTACCGGGGCCGGCGCCGGCCCGGGGGTTGGGGCGCGGTTGGGGGTGGCGGCGATGGCGATCACGGTGGCCGCCACCGCGGCGATGACCGCTCCCCCGGCCGCGGCCGCGGCGAGCCTGCCCCAGCTGCGCCGCGGCGGTTGGCCGGCGGGCTGCGGGGCGGGTCCGGGTGGGTATCCGGGCCACGGCGGCGGCAGGGTGGTCACGGGGCTTTGGCCTCTTAGTCGCTTAGATGGTGTAGGTGCTTGCGGCGTTGGTCCTGGCCGCGTTGGTCTGGTCTTGCCGGAGCAGCTCGGGCGGGCCTTCGGTCAGTGCGGCGGCCTGTTTGGTCATCCAGGTGGTGTCCAGTTTGTCGGCTCCGGCGCGGCGGACCTCGGTCTCCGTCTCCAGGCACAGCAGGGCTGTGTCGACGGGCGTGGCCCCGACGGCGGGTGGAAGGGCAATGGGTGCCAGTGCGCTGCCGGTCAGGACTGCGTTGGCCTTGGTGGCCGCGTTGGCCAGCTTGCCCGGGTCGAGCTTCAATACATCGTCACCGCTCATGATTTGGATTGTTCCAGCATGAATGGACATTGACCACCACCCGGAGCGGATTCGGGTGGCTTGCGCTAGTGGCGGCAGCGGGGATAGTTTCGCAAGCGTGTTCGAATCGTGGCGGGTGGAGATGTCGCCGTCGACGCAGCGGGTGGTTGAGCCGGCCCGGCCCGTGCTGGTGAACCTGAACGCGATTCTGGGCAGCCCCGATGACGCTTTCCGTCTCGATACCGTGTCTCTTCGGGTCAAGACGTTCGGTCTCTAGCCGTTCAACTGTTGTTGTTGCACTTTATGAGCGGGTCCGCCCGCGTGCACCGGTGTCGGCGGTTATGGTGCGCGCGTGTCGGAAATGCCGCGGTGGCAGGTGTTTTGGTGTGCACCGGATTCTGGCTGGGATGGCTTCCAGGCGGATCCGGTGTTGGCGGGTTTGCCGCCGCTGCGTGAGTTAGTTCTGCTGAACGGTACTCGCGCTGGTCAGCCGTTTATTTTGCGAGCCGATGGCGTTTACGCCACGGAGGTCAATGCGTTCCTGAGATCGAATCGGATGCGTCGGGCGGCGGAGGGCACAAGAACGAAATATGCGCTCCAGCTGGCGATCTGGCTGGGTTTCTTGGATTTGGTGGGGTGTTGCTGGGCGGATGCGACCGACGATGAGGTGGACGCGTTCAAATTCTGGCGTATGAACGACGTTGCGAATCCTCGACGGGTCGCGGGCGGAACGGTCCGCTGCGGTTTGGTCGCGATCAGCGCGTTCTACGAATGGGCTGAACATCGATACGCGGTGAGAAACCCGGTAACTCGGATACCAATCAAGGCCGGGCCCAACCGTCAACAAGCGGATGCGTACAGCGCGTCACCGAAGATTGGCCGCGACCGCGACGTGAAGTGGCTGGACCCGGGCGGCTATCGCCGGTGGAACGAAGTGGGGTTGCGCGGGGTCGATGTGTCGGGCCGCGAAATTGTGTCTTGGCGAGGGCATTGCCCGCAGCGTGATTGTGCATTCGTCGACGGCCTGTACGGCACAGGTTTGCGGCTCACTGAGTGGGCCAGTGTGCTGCAGTTGGAACTTCCAACCGAGGTGACCGGTCGAGGGTTCGCGACCAGCCAGCTAGCAGCAGCATGCGCGAAAGGTGTTGTGCGACGCAAATATTGGATGCCCCACTACGTACTCAGTGCTGCGCTGTCCTACTGCGAAGGTGAACGGGCCGCCGCAGTGCGACGAGCACAGGCAGCAGGTCGGTACGAGCGTGTTGCAGACCGGCGGATTCTGCTGCGGCAACTCGGCGGCCGACGCATCGAGGTCCTCGATCCGCTCGGCGAGGCGAAAACGGTTTCGTTGGACGTGCTGGGGCCGCAGGAACGCCGGCGACTGTTCCAGCAATCCCCGTCCGGGCTCGTTCCGTTGACGTTGTGGCTCAATGAAGACGGCATGCCGAGGGTGCCGCACGGCTGGCAACACACGTTTGTCGCCGCCAACAAGCGGGTAGCTCGGGCTGGTTTGACGGGACTTGCCGCGACAGCGCACATGCTGCGCCATTCTTTTGCGCTGCGCTGGTTCTCGGTCGGCCGGCTGTTGTACGAGAAGCGATTTGCGCACCTGGATGCCGAGGAGATGCGCGATTTCCGCGCCCAGTTCGGGGACACGTGGTATTTCGTGATGACGCTGCTGGGTCACCGGAACGTGGCGACCACGATGAACATCTATCTGGAGCCGTTCCGGGACCTGGATGTGGACTTGCTGATCGAGCACGCCCACGGGGCGGCCATGTCGGGGCTGATGGCGGAGATGTTCGCCAACCACCGACTGGTGCTCACCGACCCGGTGCGGGCCTAGCGGTGGCGAGCGGACGTCGCGCGGCGTTGCCGGCGAGCGTATATCGGTCACCGGTCGGGCGCGACGAACGCGGCGCGGCGCCGGGCAGGGTGGTGGTGTATCCCGAGCACGGCAGGTACGTCCTGGAATTCGACTTCACCGTGCTGCCGGTATCGGAGGTGATGCAGCGGTGGTTTATCGACCGGTTTGTGGCCGCAACTCGTCCAGGTGGACCCTACCGTGCCGAGCACTCGGTGCGGGCGTTGATGACGGCGATCAGGTCGTTCGCTGCGTATCTCGGTTCATTGGAGCATCCGCCTGCGTCGCCGGCCGAGCTAAGTGGGGCGCAGTGGGACGGGTGGATTCTGTCGATGCGGGTCGGCGCACGCAAGACGCAGATGGTTACGTTGAGAAACTTCGCGAAGGGATGCACCGAGGTTCCGGCGGAATTTCTTGCGCGTACCCGCAGAACCCAGGTCCACGCCGAACCTGTACCGCTGCAAGCCTATTCGGCCGAGGAATTCAACAAGATCACAGCCATCGCCAAGGCCGATGTACGCGACGCGGTGCGCCGGATCCGGGACGGGCGGGCATTGTTGGCCGATTGGAAGGCTGGGCGAGTTGACCACGAGCGCGATCCGCACCGCTGGGAGCACGGCTCGCTGCTGGACTTTCTGGACTGCAATGATGATGTCCCCAAGTACCCGTCGGGGCGCACTAATCGGCGCATCTTGCGGCACGGGGGCGTGTACACCCTGTTCGCCGAGTTGTACCCGACGATCTGGGACATGTCGGCCGCTGCGGTCCTGCTGATTTGTCTGACGGGCCATAACTTGTCGCCGATTCTGGAGTTGCCCGCTGCGGCGCACCGCCCGGCCGCGCAGGGCGATCGCCGGCAATCGGCGCTGGTGGACATCACCAAGCCGCGCCGCGGCCGAACCCGGGCGCACATGAACGTCGCGCTGACGGACGCCGGCGCCGACCGCGGTGCAGCGGTGGATGTTTCGTCGGCGTTCGGGGTCTATGAAATCGTGCGGGAACTGTCCGAGCCGGTGCGCGCCCGCACGGGCAGTGATCTGGCGTTCGGTTACTTTACGGCCAAATCCGAGACCAGTTTCCGGCCACGGCTGACCGGTGGCGCCGTGGGAAGGTGGGCGCGTTCCAAAGAGTTTGAGACCCCGGCTGCGGGTGCACACGGGCCGGCGGCGGCAGTGTCGGCGATCGATACCCGCCGACTGCGTCTGACGTGGCTGCAAATTCATCAGCAGCCGGTCGCCCATACCGAACAGACCTTAGCCAATGACTATCTCGCGCGTGATCGGGGCAATCTCGCGCAATACCAGCAGGTGGTGGCCGAAACGTTGGCCGAACGTGTGGAGGCGGCGCGCCAGCAGGTCAGGGTGCAGACCGTGACCGTCCAGCAGGTGCAGCGTGCCCGCAGCGCGCCCGAACAGGTTGCCGCGGAACTAAATATCACACCGGGGCGTCTGGACGATCTTCTGGCGGGCCGGCTGGATACCGCGTTGGCCGGATGCACGGATTTTTTTGCTGGGCCGCATACCGAGGCGGGACAGCCCTGCACCGCGTCGTTTTTGATGTGCCTGTCCTGTCCGTGCGCGCGGGCGACGCCGGCACACCTGCCGGTGATCGTGGCCGTCCATGACCGGCTGCAGGACAAAGCGCGGGAAATGACACCGCTGCGGTGGGCGCAACGGTTCGCCGGACCGGTAGCGCAACTGGCGGACATCACGGGCCGCTACCCGCCGGCGATGATCGCCGACGCCCGTGAACAGCTCACCGACCAACAACACGAGCTCGTGGACCGGTTCCTCGCTCAGGCATTGGATGTCCGATGACTACCGCCGCAGCCGAACATGAACGGCAGCAATGGATTCCTGGTCCCGATTCGGTGGTCTTGGGTGATCGCCCCGTGCGTCCCGACACGAACCTCGCAGCGCTCTCGCGCTACCGTGACGCCCGCTGGGATCTGAGTCCGGCGGTCTTCGCACCGCACCACGGCGCGTGCTCGATCACGTTCGATCCTGTCTATCCAACATTCCGTGCTGCGCTCAAACACGTGTGCTGGCTGATGATCAACTATGACGGACCGGCCGTGACGCCGCTGCGCCCATCGGCACCGCGGCCTGCGGTCCTCACCGTGGTATGCGACTGGCCGTATCTGCGTGCGTTCGTCAACTGGCTGGCATCGCAGGGTCGGCGCCGCTTGGGTGAGGTGACACCGCAGGACCTCGACGACTACCTCGACGCGGTCCGCGACGGGGGTTACACCCGCGAGCAGCAGATGGCGCTGCTGGGAGCGGTGCAGAAAATCTGGATCTACCAAACCCTTCTCGACGAGCAAGACCGGCTGCCCGAACCACCCCTGTGGAGCGGGGACCGATTCCACCACTTGCTAGAGGGCGCCAGGTCATACGAATTGATGACCCCGCGGATCGCCCCCGACATCATGGATCCGCTTCTGGCGTGGTCACTGCGGTTCATCGAGGACCTCGCCGGGGACATTACCGAGGCGGCACGCGAAGGCAGGCGCATGACCGCACGTGACCGCCGTGGGGTCGGCCGTAACCAACCATGCACCGGCAGCGACGCGATACCGGAACTGCGAAAGCTGGTGCGGGCCTTCAGTAGATTGAACATCGCGCTGCCGGTGACGCCATCGCCCTCCACCGGCGCCCTCGGTTACAACTACCCATATCTGATGCGCCTGATGAATCTGCGCGCGCAAGATTTCACGCCGTCGGCCTGGGACGACGTGCTCGATGCGAGTGGCCTTGCGGTGCGCGAGGCGCGGCCGTTGCTGCTGCTCCCGGCCGGCACGATCAACGGCGAACTCTGGCGTGATCATCCGATCAACGTTGATGAGGTGCGGCCCCTGGCGCGGCATCTGTCGGCGGCGTGTTTCGTGGTGATCGCCTATCTGTCAGGGATGCGGCCCGGCGAAGTCCTGTCGCTCGAACGCGGCTGCATCCATCGGGATCCGGGCAGCGGCATTCTTCTGCTGACCGGCAGGCACTGGAAGAACGCGCGCGATGACACCGGCGCCCTTGTGGCGCAAGGACAAATCCGGCCCGACCCGTGGGTGGTCGCCGAACCGGTGGCCACCGCCGTCGCCGTCCTCGAACGCCTGCACGACGAACCGCTGCTGTTCCCGAACCGGCTCGATCCACCGCCCTGGCCCGCCAAAGTACGCAACCGACGCGGCAAAGCCCGTACCAGCAGCAAAATCTCTCAGGACCTCAATGAGTTTCGCGATTGGGTGAACGATTACTGCCGCCAGCACCGCCGTGACGATGCGATTCCGATCGACTCCGACCATCCGGCGCTTCAACCGCGCCAGTTCCGCCGGACCCTCGCATGGTTCATCGCCCGCAAGCCCCGCGGACTGGTGGCCGCAGCCATCCAGTACGGCCACTTGCGGATACAGATGACCATCGGCTACGCCGGTACCTACGCCTCCGGTTTTCCCGACGACCTCACGTTCGAAGAACTACTCGCCACACTCGACGCACTCGCCCAGGCACACGAGCACCTCGAGGACGGCGAACACGTCTCCGGCCCCTCGGCGACCGAGTACCGGCATCGCGTCGCCGGCGCGCAGCGATTCGCCGGCCGAGTCAGCCTGACCCGGCGTGACGCCAGACAGCTCGATGCGAACCCCGACCTGCAGATTTATCCCGGCGAAGGAATGACCTGTGTGTTCAACCCGCAGCGTGCGGCATGCCGCACACACCGCAACGACACCGACACGCGGCGCACACCCGATCTATCCGACTGCCGACCTCAGTGCGCCAACGTGGCCCACACCGACCGAGACGTCGCCGTCCTGGTCGAGCAGGCCCGACACCTGGAAACCATCCTCACTGATCCGCTAGCCCCGGCGCCACGAGCTGCGCGGGACCGCGGCGAACTGGCACGCCTGCGCGCGATCATCGGCCAGCACGACGCCGCCCGGACCGCCCACGATGGCTGACACCGACGCCGAACGCGCAGCTATCCGCCGCGCCATGGAGCGGCTCCTCGATGGCACACCACAACGATCCACCGGCGCATTGTCAGTGTTGCAGCTGGCCAACGAGGCCGGTGTGAAACGCTGGGTACTCACCCACAAACACACCGACCTGGCCGACGAATTTCGTTGCCGCGTCAAAGCTATCGGCCCGATACCGGTCGCATTTACTGGCCTCGAAAAGCAACTGCGCGACGCACAAGACACCATCAGCCGGCTACGTGTCGATAACCGGCAACTACGTTCCCAAGTTGCCGCGTACGCCCGAGCTATCCACGAACTGCACGCCGCCGCAGCCGCACCACCACCACCGCGACTGGCGATCCTGCACACCGATCAGGACCCAAGCAGCTAGGCGTCCGGGGCCCTGAAGTCAGATGCCCCATCGCCACCATAAGCTCCACAATCCTCACCGCCCGAATCAAGTGCACCGGCCAGATGGGGCGCGTAGCGTCAATGAAAACCGGAGTTTGGGCACCCGGGAAACGGTAGTGGACTAAAGGGGCCGCTATGCGAACGCAGACACATAGTCTGTTGTGCGACACCGAGATCGCGCCCGATGGCGCCGTGGTGGTGATCGAGGATGTTGGTGCCCACGGCATCCCCGGAACCTACGTGCACCCCGACATCGATCACGACCCGCCGCTGCCGTGCCACGCCCTATGGGTGCACACCATGAACATCGACGAATGCGCCGTGGCCGGCCGGCTCGTGCGCGTGCGGGTGCTCACCGGCACCGACCCCCGGGGACTAGGCATCCTGGCGTTCGAAGGGCAACTCGAGATCGCCAGCGGAGTCCTGGCTGTCGGCGATGCGCATAATCCCGGTCGCCAGTTGATGTTTGGCGCCCCGGCCATCTTGTCGATCAGCGTGTTGGTCGATAACCAGATCGACGTCATCTGCTTTCCCGACGCCTCGGGCGACTACCCGGTGTCCGGGCCAAGTGAGGTCACTGTGCTGCTACACAGCAATCCCGGATTCACCCCCGCGATCGTTAACACAGTGATGCGGGGGCCGCGGTGGTTGTGGCCCAGCCGGAGATACGGCCGCAGCCACACATCCACAGGCTGACGCAGTCGACGGGGACCCGCGGACCGCACCGCGGTGATCGCTGTCACCGGCAAGACCCGGCGCCCGTATCCACGGAATGTTCGCTGCGCCACGTCTACGCGACTCGTATTGACGGGTGCCAAGGAGTGTGGGACCGTTCGGCCGGTAAGCGAAATATGATGGCAAGCGGGGGCTTGGCCAGATTTCGCGGGGGGAAGGTCATTGCATGGGTGTCGGTATGGGAATTTGTCGTCCCGTGGGTACTGGTTCGGTGGTGTTCGCTGTCATCGCATCCGGATGCCTGATCACCGCGCCGGTGGTGGTTGCTGATCCGCAGCCGATGCCGGATCGGTGGACGCAGTTCGTCACCGATGACGGCTGGGTGGTCGATGTGAACACCACCAACGAGGTCATCAACCACATCGACAACCTCGCCGGCGCATCCAACTCGTGGCAGGCCCGAGTCACCTTGCGCTCAGAGGCCCGGGTCACCGGCACCGGCGGCGCGCCGATCCAAGATGCCCAGCTCGAATCTGGCTATTTCGTGGGGTGCCGCACCGACTCCTCACCCGGTGTGGAGGTCGGCGCCGATATCGGCATCAACCCGTACCAGCAGATCAACGGCCAGGTGTACGGCGGCGGGTTCGGACAGGGCCAGGGCGGTGCCGGCGGTGGTGGCGGCGGGGGCGGCGGCTTCGGTGGCGCGTCGGCCGGGGCCACGCTCGGGGTGCAGGAACATCTGGGCGGCTATATCCGGGTGCTATTGAAACCTGGTGGGCTGGCGCAAGTTCCGATGGATCGGATCAGTCTGCGCAGCATGCATGCGGTGTCGAATCTGCGCGATCAGAACATCGAAGCTGATGGCTGCGGTGGCCAGGTGAAAATCCAGTCCTACACCACCATCCGGGTGCGCACCGACAACGGCAACGACACCCAAACCCTCTACGGCGAACCCAAGGACTTGTAACCGATGGCATCGACAATGCACCAAGGACGCCACCTGCATGGCGCTCGCCGCTGTGCGTCGACCTTCGCGGCCGCGCTCCTGCTCATGGTCGGCGCTGGCGGTGTAGCCGTCACGGCCGGCGCGGACCCCGCGTCACCGGCACCGAATCCCCCCGTACCGGTGCCGGTGTCGCGGCCCATGCCTGAAGATCCTGGCCGGGTCAATCCGATTGGCGGCGCCCGGGTTTCCTCCGCCACCCCGCAAGGGGAAACGGCCGGCATGGAGCGGCCCCTGGCTGCGCAGGGGGAGCGTGGTGCGGTCACGGTGCCGATGTGGGCCAAAGACGGCATCTTCGCCCCCACCGCGCACCCGAACCGGCAGCTCGCGATCCACCTACCGGGCGAACTCGGCCTAGGTCCGGCCACCTGGACTCCTGATGGTGGCGCGATCTACGGCTCCAGTGACGTTGACTACCAGGTGATTCCGTTCGCCGGGGGCGGCGCCGACATCACCATCACGCGCAAGACCATGTTCTCAGGCAGCACCTATCCCATCGGGATCAAACTCCCGGCGGCGACGCACCTGCGCCAGGGCGTGAACACAGTCCTGGTGGAAACCGATGCCGCACCAGGCGATCCGGCCCGGGTGATCGGCACGTTCAGCATCCCCACCGCGTTCGACGCCAACCACGGTGCCCTGACAGTCACCCCGACCTTGGGGCCGGGCTTCCCGCCTGGACAATCCAACCTGACCATCGATCTGGGCCCGGCCAATATTTTCGCGTTCCCGGTCACCATCACCCTGTCCTACCGGGCCTCGGATATCCCGACCACCGGGGCACTGACCCCGGACTGGGCGGGCCTGCCCCCGGGTGTACGCGTGCCAATCGAAGTGATCGCCAAGCCGGCCAACTACGTCACCGACCCCACCGGCGCCCACCGCCCCGACGGCGTCGACCCGGCGCTGTATGCCCAGCGACACACGGGGAACTGCCAGGGCGGACCCAATCAGTACGCGTCCGCTGACGGTCGTAGTGCCGACTTCGTCGCCTCCTGCCAAACCCAACAGCTCTGTTTGGCAGGCACGCCCGCCCGCACCAGTGTCGACTCGTGTAACGACCGCCTCCTGGCCAACATGTCCGCCCAGTGCGTCGCGGTATTCGGGTCGACCGGCCAGGACTACGACGCCTGCATCCGCACCGCCTCCGACGAAGTCGGCTGGGTCAAAGCGAACATGGCCGGCGGGCCCGAAAGACCAGATCAGTTGCCAGCCGAGGATTACCCACGGTGTGGCGTGCCGGCTGGAACGAAGAGCTGCGCATGACCACCGCCACGGGCGCTGGCCCGATGATCGCGGCCGCAGCCATGACGCTGGCCGTAGTTGCGGAATTGGAACGTGATCGTGGTTGGCGCGGCAGGGAAGTGGACCAGGCGCTGCGCGAGACGACCCCCGGGCGAATGCTCTAGTTGCTGAGGCGGTCCAACAGTGTGGGACTGCGGCGCAATTTAGCGGTGGTATTGATTTGTGCATCCAAGAAGTCGGCGGCGGTAAGTTTTCTGCCGAGCCGGCCTTCCACGCAGCGAACGCAAAGGTTCCCGTCGATGTCCGGATGCGCCAGCGCCCAAACGTCGTTGTGCAGCATGTAGTACTCGCCGAGAGCATCCGTGTCGACGCCGCAGTCTAAGCATCGCCAATCGGACACATGGAGCTGCCACCTGTATTCGATTCGGGAGCCGTCCCGAAGGTAAATGTCTCGGCCTCCGAAAGTGTGGACCACCCGAACGACGTTGGACGACTGCTCTTTTAGGCAGCCAGCGATCGCTTGTTCAACCGCCAGTGTCGTCGCGCATACGTTTCGCGATGAGGCTGTTGCTGTCGTCGACTCGGCCTCGGCGAAGTGCGACATATCGAGCGCCCATTTGGCATCCACTCCAGGCGCACAGATGATCTCGACGCCGTTTGGGTCTGCCGACATTGCGTTCTTTCGATAGTTATCCGGTGTATCCCGCTTACGGACCTCATTCTATGCTCTCTGCCGGCCCGAGATTGTCAGACGTTGCGGCTACGGTCAGCACCATGCTGTCGACAGTCGCTGTGCATGGTTACCGATCCCTGCGTGACATGGTCATGCCATTGGGGCGGTTAACGGTCGTGACGGGAGCCAACGGCAGCGGAAAGTCCTCTGTGTACCGCGCGCTGCGATTACTGGGCGACTGCGGGCAGGGCGAGGTGATTGGGTCCCTGGCTCGCGAAGGTGGACTACAGTCGGCGCGCTGGGCAGGGAAATTGTCAGCCGATCGGCGGGTTGAACTTCAATTAGGTTACGCTGCAGATGATTTCGGATACGCGATCGATCTCGGTTTGCCCATCCCGGGCAGTTCTATGTTCGATCGCGACCCGCAGATCAAATCTGAGTCAGTATTTGTTGGCCCGACTCTACGCCCGGCGTCCACTTTGGTTCGACGAAGGGGTCCGCTCGCTGAGAAACGGAACGATTCAGGTGCGGGCTTCCAGACGCTGGCTCGAGGGGTGGAGTCATACCGCAGCGTTCTGACTGAGTTCGCTGATCCTCGGCAACTCCCGGAGTTAGCCGCCATTCGAAATCGCTTGCGCAGCTGGCGATTTTACGACGGGTTCCGTGTGGATGCCGACGCGCCGGCGCGGCGCCCGCGGGTGGGTACCCGCACTCCGATACTTGCCGACGATGGGGCAGATCTTGCCGCCGCGATTCAGACGATCATCGAAGCCGGCTCAGGCTCTGGTTCGGCGGAGCTCCAAGGCGCAGTCGCTGATGCTTTCGGCGGGGCCACGCTTGAAGTGGTCAACACCGATGGGATGTTCGATCTGCTGGTGAAGCAGCCAGGGCTGCGTCGGCCGCTGCACGCTGCAGAACTGTCCGACGGCACTTTGCGGTTCCTACTTTGGGCCGCGGCACTGCTCGGTCCTGAACTGCCATCGTTGATGGTGCTGAACGAACCCGAGACCTCCCTGCACCCTGACTTGATCAAACCGTTGACGTCCCTGATCAGTTCCGCCGCGACCCGCACCCAGGTGATCATCGTTACGCACTCGCGTGTATTCACCGAAGGTTTGGCACACGACGGCGTTCGACATGAGTTGGTCAAGGACGAGGGCGGCGAGACGCGCATCGCAGGCCGCGGGCTCCTTGACGTGCCCGCCTGGCATTGGGCGTCCCGTTGACTTTGCTTAGTCGCTAGTCGGGTATTTCCGGGAGTACGGGTGTCAGCCCTTTGTCGACGCAGTCCTTGCAATAGTTTGGGTGGTACAGGCCCGGGTGAGGTCCAGTGCAGACCAAACACCGGTGGGTCCAGTCGGTGCCTTGTTGCCACTCCGCGGACATTTTTGTGGTCGTAGCGTCGGTGACACCGTCATAGTCCAAGGGTTGAGTCCCGTTGGCTGGTGTCGAGGATGATCCCGGCTCGGGTGCGGCCGAGTTCCCCGGACTGCCGTACGCCGGTGGGGATGCATTGTTGTAGATGCTGATCCCGTTCTGCTGATTCAGACCCGGGTAGTTGTTGGCCGAACCGTATTGCGGAGGCGCCGAAGGCATTTGCGGGGGCTGGAACTGGCTCCCACCCCCGAGGTCGAGACCATTCCCATTCCCACTACCGCCGCCGCACCCAGACCCGCAAGGATCAGCGGCCGCACGCGGCAGAACGGTGCTAGGACCGCACAGGCTCAGCGTCACGACACATATCAGCAGCGCAAAGACCGCCGTGACCACCTCCACGAACCGCCCGACTACAGCGCGCTCGCATGTCGTGTACAGCGACACAAGTACCACCCCCATCTAGACTTGGTCGTTGCCTTCACGGCAAGCCAGATACCAACCCCGTTCCCCACAGCAAACAATAGCCTGCTGGGGTCATCTGTGCCAGATACTCAGTCGCCGCTCGTCGCAAGCCACTGGCGTTGAGAAAGTCGTGCAGATCGGTTGCGACGGCGAACCCGAATCTGATCGGCCCGCGAGCGCCGAATCTTCTACTTTCCCGGGGCCTGGCCGGGCAGGCCGGTACCAGGTTCGGCGCCCGCGGCCTGGTTAGCACGCGGGTTGGGCTCGCTCTGTAACCGCGGGCTTCGGCGCAGGCGCGCTCGGACGCGCCTCGTGATCGGCGGCGCGGTGTTGGTGGTTGTGGGCAACATCGGTGCGATAGCGTCCGAGTCAGTGGATTCGACAGCGGTGTCCGCTGAACCGGCACGGCGGCAGAATGTCGGTCAATCAGTGGAATGCGCTGCTCACTATCAGCGTCAACGACACCGGCGACCAGAAACAAGCACGCGCCCCAATCGACGCGCATCAGGTCACTGTGCGCACCAACGAACACAATGCGCGTACACGCGTAGCGCACCACAACAGCGCCGAACCGGCTAGAGAATGGAGGGCCTGGACGTGTTCTGCGACCGGGTGCCGGGGCTGCTGCATGCGTGGGCGCAGACGACCCGCGGCGGGTGGCTGGCCCTGATCTCGTGTGACGTGAAGAGCGGTAACGGTAAGGGGCACTTGCCTATTGGGCAGTGGTGTCCGGCCCGGGCGGTCACCCCCGACAGGGGACGTTAAACAGTGGCGGTTCGGTTGAATGTGATTGACCTCGGGGCGTCGCGGTGGCGGTGCGTGGTGTTCGACGACGCGGGATTCGCGTGGAGTCGCACCGTGTCCGGGACATTGGTGGAGGGTCAGGCCTACGGGCAGGGCAAGGTCAGCGCCCCTGGCGCTGAAGTGGTGCTGCGGCGTGTCGGCGGCGAGCTCGTCGCCGAGGTCCTCGACAACCACGGCGGCAGGTCGCAGATTGTGCGCTCGTCGGCGTCGGCGTGGGAGTTCCGCCTGGTTGAGGTTAGCGCGGATACAGACGCCGATCCGCGGACAACTCAATCCGGTCGGCATTGATCAGTGCGAGAAAGGTTTTACTGACATCAGCACGGTCGAAGCCCGCGTCGCGGCAGGCGTCGAGGGCCGCTCCGAGACGAATACCTGGGCTCTCCCCGACCAGTCGGAGAACGGCGTCGGACGTCAGAGGTGTGGCTGCTCGCATGGTTCCTCTCCAGGGGCAGCACGAGTACGTGAATCGGTGCGTGTGGTCTCGTCGATCGCAACGACTACCGCGCGGGCCGCCACCGCAATCGGATCGTCGACCGCATCGCTCGTGGCGAGCGCGGCCTCGAGTTGGTCGCGTGCGGACAGTAGAGCTCCGAAGCTCGGCATCGCCGGGGTCCTTGGATGAACAACGAACGCGCGGAGCAAGGCGTCGAGTGCTTTGCGTTGCTGGGTGTTCATCCGCTGGGCCTCGTCGGGCACCTGGTAACGCTCGGCGGATGGCGGGCGTACTCCGATCGCTGCGAACGCTACTGTTTCGGGAACCTCGGCCAGGTACGCGATCGCGCGGACTGACGCGTCTGCCGGGCGCGAGGCGTAGGTTCCTTGGCGCAGCCGGTTGAGGGTGTTGTGAGATACGTGGTGGCCGGCCCGTTGAGCGAGGTCTGCCAGGCGTCGGCTGGATGCGCCGCCATGCCGTTTGACCGCGACTTCGATCAGGTCCATCAACGATTTGCTGGTTTTTCTCACCATCGCACCTGCCTCGCCCCGTGTTCAGGGTTGTGCATCTCTCTGTTCGGTATCGACGAGGTTTCTGGCCCTACCAGGGCGGGGCGGAACGATGTCGGCAAGCCGGTCCGCAGCGCTTGCCCGAGTTCGCGGGCTTGCTTTGCGATGCGGATTTTGTCCCGCCAGTAGGGATCGGCCGGCCACGCATGGTCGGTCGGCCCTTGGGACATGTCGATCACCATGTGTCGTCGGGCTTTCCCACGAGATACGGGCCGATCCACAGCCACCAGCGGCCGCGTTTGATCGGCGGGACTTCCAGGGAAGGCCAGCCCGCGCGCCAGATGCCCCAGCCGCCAACGGAAACGTCAGGCAGTGATCGGACGATCCGACTATCGAGGTAGTTGCGCATCAGTCGTCCCGATCGAGCGGGGCGGTCACCGTGAAGGTTCCGTTGCGGGGTGGGTTGTCCGGATCCAGCCCGAACACAGCGCAGAGGCACTCGTCGCCGCCCCACATCGGACAGAGCTCCGCCTTACACGCTTGGGTCATCCTCACCACCCTTTCGATGCACTTGGAGTGCAGCGTTGCACGATTTTTGCTCAGTGCCACCGGTAACGGAAACCTCGCCTCACCGAGGACTGCGATCGAGGGGTCTCTCGTCGATCCAGCCCCGATCGGGTTGCCGTGGAGCCGATTCCGGGTCCAACCATGTATGGGACAGGCGTCCGAACTCGGTGAGGACGCCGGCATCGGGGTCGATCGCATCGGGTTCGTCGTCATAGCTCACGAAATAGACCATCTCGATCTCGACGCCGAGCAGACGGGCGATATCGCCGAGCCCGGCAGTGGCGATGTTTCTGACGTCAGCTTTGCGGTGAAGATCCCCCAGTGCCACGGGCCCGTCGACGCTGATCACGGTTCCCGTCCGGCCGCGCAGCGCGTTCGGGATGGGATGGCCGAGACGGTCGCGGTTGCGGATCCGAAACCGTTCGCCGGGCCCGTACAGGGAGACCCCTGGCCATATGGCACCGATGATCGCGGCGAACTTGTCGACGTCTGGATGCTGGCCCTTGTTGGTGTCTGTCGTGATGGCTTGTTTCATCTCACAATCCCTTCTTGTTGTTGTCGCCAGAGATGCTGTGCGGCAAGGTGTCTGGCGTCGTTGTCGTGCACGGGATGTGCGCGTTGATCACCCTTTGACGGACATCAACTCGAGTAAGGGGCTTGTGCGCGTAGTCGACGCCGACCTTCAGTGGCTTGTCGTCGTAGGACCATTCGATGCGCGTGATTTCGGTGTCCGGGTCGACGCCGCGGTGGGTTCGGCAGAAGAAGGCGATGAACTCGGCGGGGGTCCAGTCGGGAAAACCTTCAGCGACGACGTCGGAGGGTGTGATCGCCCGCAACGGTTCCTGCCTCACCGAGAGGACGTCGACAATGGTGATCAGCTCGCGGTTCTCGCGGCGGACGCCCCGGTATTTCGGGCATAGTGCCAGCTGGTCGCCCGGGTGTAGCCGATGCCAGCCGTGTCGCCTGGTCTGGGTCTTGACTCGGTCGCGTACCGCTTGGGTGGTCAGCGCTACTGACATCCACCACAGTCTCGTGTCACTCATCGCGTTCAATTCCCTTGCACCGCTGCGGGATAGCCGCCATTTGTGGCGGCATTGTGGGATCGAAAGTTGCGGCGTTTGGCCACGCCGGCTCCCAGGCCTGCGGCGCCGATCACGTTGCCGATGGACCAGAACGCTGCGGCGGGCATGCCTGGTATGGCGTGGGGCCGGAGTGAGAGGACCTCGTACGCGAGCGAGGCTATGAATGCTGTCTTGGCGAGTTCGTATGCTGCTCGCTGCAGTGCGAGGTCTGTGGCGCTGCGGTCCCAGGTTCGCCGTGCTGTGCTGATGCCGGCAGCCGCGAGCAGTGCTCCGTCTGTGACGGCCAACAACAACGACATGCCCTGATCCTCCTACGTGGGCATGACATCCGGGTGCGGGCCGTTGCCACCATCACGGGGGTATATGATTGCCGGTAGATGCAGCCGATCGGCTGTTCGTGAAGACGCCTCCCTCCTTTGAGGGGGGCGTCCTTGTTTGTTTGTGACTTCTCTGGCGGCTGAAGCCGCCAGCTTCTTTTACGCTGCGGGTGCGGCATGTTCATGGCAGTTCGCTACAGGCTGGGGCCAACCGCGCGATTGTGGTGTGCAGGTCGTCCACCGGGTAGCGCTTCATCAGCTCGGCCGCGGTGTACTTGCCAGACCTGTAGTCGTCGATCAATTGCCGCAGCTGCGTGGCGGTGAGGATCGCGACGCCGTCCTTGCGGTAGTAGCCGTCGGCGCCGAGGGCGTATCCGAGCATCTCCGGGGTGTAGCCGTCGCGGACCCAGCGCCGCACACGCAGTTCGCAGCCCCACATCAGGGCGATGCCGTTGGTGCCCAGGCCGCTGTGGGTTGCGGTGCGGCCGCAGCCGCATGGGCATCGGCGACGCATGTGTGGGACGCGGACCATAGACCGGTCCCCGTCTGCGTGGCCGACGATGCCGCTCACGGCTTTTCGGTGACCGGTCCGGGGAAATGTGGTGCTGTCTCGTCGAGTTCGGCCTTGACCACGCGACGGTAGAGGCTGTCGCCTTGGCTGATCAGCACGAGGCCCGCGAACGCTGTCCCCGCGGAGGTGAGAACCGTGGTAGTGCCTATCGGCTCGACGGCGGATGCGGCAATCGCAAGGAACATGACGAAGAGGCCGCCGACGGTGATTGCGAAACCGACGGCGTGCAGCAGGTGGGCCGCGAAGCCCAGGGGGTGTTCGTCGATGCGGGCGCGCACCTCTGGCGGTAGCGGTTCACTGACGATTCGAATCATGTTGCCTCCGTTGGTTGGAGTTCGTGTGTCTGCTGGGCTGGCTGCTCGTCGGCGAGTACTTCGGCCAGGCCCGCGAGATCGAATCGCAGGCCGTCGATCTGTGGGCCCAATATTGGGTTTTCGCAGGCGGTGAAGTAGGTGAATGCGCGGGAGCCGGTTGTGCTGATCTGTTCGAGGAATTGGTTGGTCCGGTCGGCGTCGGTGCTGTCGCGGAACGTTAGGTAGGCGGTGTCGAGGTCGTCAATGAAATGGCTGATCGTTGCGGCTTCGTGGGAGTGGCGGCCGAGTCGGCGGAGGCCTTCGTCGATGTGGCTGGAGAGTCGGCGGCGCCAAGCGTCCGGGTTGGTGGGGCGGTGTTCGGCGGGGGTGGGTCGCCATCCTGGCCACCAGGTGTTCGGGTCCATGGGTTTTGCCTGTTCCTGTCTTGGGTGTGGTCAGCAGAAGTTGCTGTGTATCAACGGCTTTGCATGATCGTCCTACTGCGGTGTGACATCCGGAGTCTCGCCGGCCGTTTTAGTAACCGACGACTCTTCCGTCTGGGTGCAGGCCGTATCGCATGCCGTTCGTCGGGTCCGGTGGGCCGATCTTTGTTACCGAGATTTGGTAGGTGAGGCCGCCGTCGTAGTCGACTTGGACGGCGCCGTCGAATTGGCGCAGGACGTACTCGGCGACGGACAGGACGGCGTTGTCGGTGACGTCTTCGCGGTCCTCTGTGAGGTCGGTTTGTTCGTCGTTGACTGTGCCGGCCATGACGCGGCCGGTGTCGGAGCGGAACTGGACGGCGTATTTTCGCGGCGCGGTCATTTTATGCAGCATGCCAGGCTTCGGTTGCGCCGGCGGAGTGCTGGCGGAGAAGTTTGACGAGCGCGGTGAGCGCGGTGAGGTCGGTGTCGAAGAGCTTCGACTGCAGGCATCGCGGCAGGTCTAGGGTTTCACCGTCGCGCCAGAGTCGTACGTTGTCGATGGCGGGCCGGGCAGCGTGATCGGGGGGCGCTGGCGGGATGAACCTCAGGGTCAGTGTTGTCTGGCCGGAGATGAGAGTGCAGCGGCCTCCCCATTCGTCTTCGATTCGCCATCCAGCGCGCAGGGCGGCGCCTTTGATGCCGCGTGTGGTGTTGGTGTCGTGGGCGTCGGGTTTGAACCCGTCTGGGCAGATGTCCCAGGCGGTCGCCAGTAGCGTGTTGATGTCGTCGTCGAGTTCGTGTGTGACGGCCACGCGGATACGGGGATTATCTTTGTGGCGGTTGATGATTGGCTTTGCTTGGTGTTTCGGCGCGAGGACTTGCCCCTGGGGTCCGGTGCTCAGGTAGGCGGCGTTGAGGATCGCCAGCCAGGTTTGTGGCGGCGGGCTATAGGTGCGCAGGCGGCGTGCCGCGCCTTGTGTGGAGGCGTCGAAGCTGGTGCCGCCGTGGAAGGCGATGAGGTCCACAACGGAGGCGGGCAAGCCGGCGTTGCGGGCGAGTCGGGCGCTGTCGAGTGCCGGCAGCCCAGGGCCGTTGGCAGTGCGGGGTGTGTCTGCGATGTCGTGCGCCCATGCTGCGGCAGCGAGGATGCCGACCACGCCGGGATCGATAACGTGGGCAAGCCACTTGACTTCCGCGACGACCATTTTGGTTCGGGCCAGTCTGGCGGGTTCCCGGTGCTCGAGTCGGTCGTATGCGAGTTTTCGTGCCGCGGCGTGCAGCCTCATGCCTGGGCTATGGAGGGGTACTTGGTCCCAGCGGCTGTAGTCCCCGGCGATTCCGCGGCGGCGTTCGGCTTCGCGTAGCTGGTTGACGTGGGCCGCTAGGTCGTCGAAGGTGGCGAAGTCGTGGCCGCGAGCGACGTCTTCCCGCGCCCAGGCTTGTCGGCGGTCGTCGGCTTTCCTGTTGATTCGGTGCCGGCACGCTCTGGCGTCGCCGGCGATGGCTGCGGCGAGGTTTTCGATGGTGCGGCAGGCCTGGTCCAGGGCGCGCACGGTGATGTCGTGGGCGCGTTCGTAGTACGGGAGCTGCTCGTTGACCTTCTCCCGCGACTGAAGATCGCGGGATTCCCTATGCCGCATGCGCGTCATCGGGTCTTCTCGCTTGCGCGAGCACACCCGCGGGTGCGGGTGTTGCCTCCGGTCCGGAGGTGAGCGCGGGCGCGGTGGCCCGGGCGAGGATGGTGTTCGCTGCCTGAAGGTCCGCGTGGTCTTGGTGGCCACAATGCACGCAACAGAATTCCGCTTGGCTCTTGCGGTTTTCCTTCACGCTGTGGCCACAGTTGCGGCACTCCAGACTGCTGTACGCGGCCGGCACCACGATCAGTGCGGTGCCGGACGCGGACATCTTATGGTCGAGCCGCTGAGCGATCACACCCCAGCAGTTCGCGTAAATCCCCTTATTGAGGCCGGCTTTCGCGGCCCTCCCGTTCGGAAGGTATCCGCCCTCGTTGTCGGGATCAGGTTTAGGTTTCGGCGCCCGCACCATATTGAGAGCCGCGAGTTTCTCCACGGCCACCACGGCGTAGGTGGCCGTGATTCGGGTGGTGGTCTTCTCGACCCAGTCCCGGCGCCGATCAGCTACCCCGGCGTGCAGCCGCGCGATCCGGGCTTTGACCTTGCTGCGGCGGATACTGCCTTTGCGGCAACGCGCTAGCTGACGCTGCAACCGGACGAGCTTCTTCTGCTCACCGCGGCGCATCACCGGTGCCCGCAACATCGTGCCATCCGAGAGCGCGAGCGTAGTTTTCACGCCCCGGTCGATACCGACCGCCCGCTCATCTCTGCCCGGCGCGGCAGCGACCGACGATTGCGGGGCAGGGAACGCCACATGCCAGCGGCCCGCCTTACACGTGATCCTGGCCATCCCCAACTTGCCGGGCGGCAGCGGGCGCGACAGCCGCAACTTCACCAGCCCGAGCTTGGGCACAAACAGCCACGCCCATTTACGATTCACCAGCTCGACACGGCTATCGCGGACACAGAATCCCTCATTGAGGTGCTTACGCCGCCATGTCGGCCGCCGGTGGGTACCGGCGAAAAACCGGGCCACAGCGCGGTCGAAGTCCCGCAATGCCTGCTGCTGCACCGACGACGACCCAGCGGCCAGCCATTCAAACGCTTGCCGGGCCTGGGCGAGTTGCTTCTGCCGGACAGCCGGCCCCGGCGCCGAACGGCCCGTCCGGCCCCAATTGAACTGCTCGACAGCCAGATTCCACACATAACGGGCATCAGCACAGTGCCTGGCCAGCATGAACGCCGCTTGTTCGCTGGTGGGATACAGCCGGTACTGGTGCGCCATGCGCTACGCCACTTCCGCTTTTCGTGCGGCGGTGACTTTGTGGTTCTGCACATACCGCTTGACCACTTCCAGCGGTGCGCCACCGAGGGTGGACACGAACCAGGACGGCGACCATAAACACTTCATCCGCGCCAGATGCGCGAACTCCTGTCGAAGACGCCGCGACGAGCGCCCTTTCAGAATCTGGACGAGTTTGGACACCGCCACCTGCGGTGGCAGCTCGACGAGCAGATGCACATGATCGGGCATCGTCTCGACCTCAATCGCCATTCCGCCGAACTCGTCGACCACCTCATCGATGATCTGCTTCAACCGCGTCTGGATTGGCCCACGCAACACATCACGGCGGTACTTCGGGCACCAAATCACGTGGTACTTCACCGAAAACACCGATTTACGGGTCGACCGGTACTGCATGAACCTCACGATAAACCCCGCCTATGACAACACGGTCCGCTACGCGGACCGAAACGACGGGATCGGCTATCCCCCGACTGAAGTCGAGGGCTTGCGCCGAAGAAGACGGCGGTCATCGTGGTTTCCTCCCCTACGTTCGGGTGGGCAATGTTGTTTGCTTGTAGGAGTTTTCGACATTGGTGATGCGGTCTTGGTGGCCGTGTTCGCGGGCGACAGTGGTGACCGCGTCCCAGACGCATTCGGGTTCGTCGAGGGTTTCGCCGGTGAGCACGTAGCCGATGTCTTCAAGGACGCGGCCGAGGCGGTCGAGGGATCGCATGCTGATGTCGGCGCAGTCTTTGTAGTACCTGGCCCACTGGGCGATTGTGTCGGTGGCCTGGGCGGCGACGGCGTCTTCGAGGGTGCCGGTGGGGCGTTGCATGAACTCGGGCATGGCTGGTCTTCCAGGGTCGGGGACTTGGTGCGGTGTTCGGGCACTGGGATTTTCGATCGGCACGTCGGTCATCCGGCTTTCGCGTGGGGGCGGCGCAGGTCCACATACGTTCCGGTGAGTCCGGAATTGCGCAGCTGGGCGGCGTCGTTGTCGCCGTAGGCGGCGAGGCAGGATGGTGCGCCGGCGTTGGCTTTCGCCCGGGTGCCGTCCGCGTGGTGGAAATGGAGGCGCCCGTGGATGAACAGGACGGATGCTGCCCGCTGCCAGACGGTTTCGACGAACCACATGGTTTCGGTGCGGGCGAAGATCAGTGCTGTGCCGGTGCCGTGGTCGGCGAGGCGGCGTAGCCATTTGACGGCTTCACGCGAGTACGGCGGGTTCAGCCACACTCTGCCGTGCCAGGGGGCTGTGAGGCCGTTGGTGGGGCGGGTGTAGTGGGTGTGGGCTGTTGGCCATGGTCGTGGTTCGGGTGCGGCGCACGGGTCAAGGTCAAATTCTCCGAGCGGGGTGAGGAGTTCGGCTGGGGTGAGCCAGGTGTCGGTGATCATTGCCGCCGACTGATGGCCTCCCATCGCCCTACCTGTGCCCATAGTGTCGGTGTCTTTCCGTGTTCGATCGTCACTTTGACGGGCCACGAGTTCACCGAGTTGCGACTTCATCATCGGGGTGCAGCGGGCGGCCCGTTGCTGCGATATAGGCAGCGCCGCAACGGCTGTAAGCCTCCTGTGTCCATCGTGCTGTGGTGCCTATGAGGTGACGTGCTTGCAGTGCGATGTATTCGGTGCCGAGCGTGTCGTCCACCCCACCGGGCGGGAATGGTTGTCCCCACCAGGTGATTTCATGCTGTGCCCAGAACGGGTGCCCTGACTGTTTGAGGGCTTCAATGGCCGCTGTGGTGTCGTCGTTGAGCTGCTGGACGAGTTCTTCTGACCAGTTCGCGTTGAGCCTGTCGGACTGGTCTCCGTGCCTTGGTGGGTTCACAAGAGTGTCGTAGATGGCGCGCATCGGTGTGCCTTTCGGGCCGTAGATGTCGCACGGCAAATAAGCGGCGACGACCCGGTACTCGAGCAGCACCTCCGCCGCGGCCTCCTCGTCTTCATCAGCCTCGTCGGCGGATACGTAGATCAGACCGCCCGTGAAACTCATCCACAGCAGAAACCCGTTGCCGTCCTCATCGTCGTTCCAGATGTCGTCGCCAAAAATCTCCCGGTGTCCGGCGTCGAGCATCAGCGACGTCGGATCAGAATCGTTAGATCGGTCGATGTGATCGGCCGCCTGCTGCGGGGTAATCCACAACGATCTCCCGACGATGTCGGCGGGGTCGCCGACGTATGCAGCTACCCTGCGGCAACTCTCGAATCTCATGTCCGGTGGGTTTAGGGCGGAATAGACCGGAAATCCTTCCGGGAAGAAATCCTCTTCGGGAAACGTGTTGTCAAAAGCGGTCGTGGTGTGTACCCAGCCCGTCAACGGGACCCGGACGTCAGCATAGGACGCTGCGTCTCCTGGATCGGCGTCGCTAGCCACAGACCTCACGTAGTCTTCCGATATCCATTTCCGGCCGCGGCGGATTTGCATGGTTGAGTGCTCTGTGGTCATGAAATATGGTCCTTTCTCTCGGTTTTCGACGACCCCGGGTGTAAGGTTCCGGAGCCTCATCGGCTCCGGGTAGTAGTGGACCAACGTCATGGAACGGCACATCTAGGTGGCGCGGATGAACCGTCCGCCGCACGGGTACCCGCCGGCACTGTTCATGCGGTCCTCGGTGTTGACGGAAGCGTGGGACCAGCTTTTGCGGCCGCAGCGGTTACAAGTGGCCACCGGCGGGGCGCTCAGTCCGGGCTCGCCGGTGACCGTGATGGTGGCGGTGTCGCCCGGGCCGTGGATGTGCGGCCAGGTGATGTCGATCGGCGATCGGGTGTCGGGCATGGTCGAGAATTCCTGTTCGCGGGCGGTTTGGTGTTGTGGTTCCTATCGTGCCGCGACGATGTGACATCCCGTTCTGCGCCGGATTGGGCTGTCCAGGGCGCGCCCCGCGGCGGCTACATCGGCTGTAGAGTTTCTACACGCAATGTTGCATTTCGCGGCCAGCGCGGACATCGCTGTTGTGCTCGTTCGCTGCCTCGAAGGCTGTTCCATGACATTGGCTACGCGGTGAGGTCATCGAACGGGCCGGACGTCGCACTCTTGGAGTGCGGGCCGTCGCCCTCAACGCGAAGTCGCGAACAAACCGATAATCCGGCGCCTCAGCTTAGATTCGTCCGCCGGCAGATCGCCGTTACTGGCCGGCCGAGGCTAATCAGGCACTACTGGAGCCGTAAAACTCGATGCCATCCACGATGGGGGTTGCGCCGGTGGGCGCCGGGTAGACGACGATGGCGGCCCGGACGGCGTGCGCGTAGCGCAGGATGGTGGACATTCGTGGATCTGAGGTGTTGTTTTCGAATTTCGTGACCACGCTTTTGTCGACGCCCATGTATCCCGCGACGTCGGCGATCGTCATACCTCGCGTGGTGCGGGTGTCTTTGAGCAGTTGGACGATTCGGCGGATTTCCGTATCCAGGGTGGCTTGGGTTGGCGTGTCACCGGCCGCCCATGTGGGAATCCGCCCGCGATGCGCGTTTGCCATTGCCCTGTCGAACGCAGGCCGCTTGTCTTCCTCCGGCAGATTGGCATAGAACTGCATGAACTCGTCGATGATGGCGTCGAGCGTGGGCATCGGCAAGACATCCGATGCTGAATCTGCGACGTCGTCGTGTTCTTTGGTCATTGATCCGCCCCTTTGTTTGATTGAGTATCGCACCTGGCGATAGGTGCAGAGTAATGCACCTATCGCTGGTGTGCAACATATTTCGGCGACTGCGCGGGGCCGTGTCGACGTCGGCCCAACCCTGAGCCGCGTAACCAACGTGGTGGAACACCACAGCTAGTGCATCGCTTGGTCGAACGCGGCAACGAGGATTAGTACGACAGCGCAAAACAACCAGTCCACGACATAGTTGAGTAGGGGCGTTTGGCCCAGGAGTACAGAGGTTGTGAAAGTCACCGCGGTTACTGTGACGACTACCGCGATAAAGACCCAAAAGCCGTTACGGTCCCACCAGTTCCATTGATCGCGAGGCTTGGTCACTGCGCTCTCCTTCAGTTTGTACAGTCGTTCGACCAACTCACCGCGTAACCAATGTCATGCAATGGCACAGCTAGTGGTGGGCGGGGCGCAGGTCCAGGCCGATCACTATCAACGCTTCTATAGTGACGCCGGCGAGCCACACCCAGAAGGCCCACGGTGAAACATGTTCGGTGAGCATGATTTTGGTCGCGCCGCATGCGATCGTAAGGGGCAGTGTCGCCAGCGCCATGTAGAGGATGCGGCGGCCGGCGTTATGGAGTACCTCGGGGTCAGTGGGTTGGCGGCGCATTCGGCGCAGCCGCACCAGCTGGCCGGCTGCGGCCACGGACAGCACGGCGGCGATGACGAACAGGGTATCTATAGCCAATGTCGCGATCATCTACTTGTCTCCTTGCTGCGTCGGCACTTTCGTGATGTAACCGTCTATTCCGGGCCGTTCCCTGGCATGGCTGCGTCCCACCGTTGGCTCAGCGTCTGTTGCAGGTAGGTCTCTTGGGCGTCTTTGAGGTCTTGCCGTCGGGCTATGACGGCGTTGGCCGCGGCGATCAGTGGTTTGTCGTTAAATGTGCCCCAGATGGTTGGGCCGACAAGTCGCACTTGGCTTATGGCGCTTAGGGGCCCGCCGAATGGTTGTGGGCTTATGGAACTCGGATCGGCCGCGAATAGGCCGACTTCATCTACGTCCTTGTTGATCTTCTCCACGTACTGGCTGACGTGTTCTTCGAGGCTCTGGCCTATCTGGTAATCAGTTTCCGAGTACTTCGCTACTAGCGCGGTGGGCCTCGCGGGCGGTAGTTCGGCCGTTACTGGCCAGTCCGGGGTGTGTGCCAGTTCCCGGACGGCTTCGGCGATCTTGAGAGCTAGGTAATTGATGCGATCGCGCAGGTTGCGCACGGCGGCATCGGACAGCTTTGCGGCGGCGTCAGGGTGGGAGAGGAATGTCGCTTTCGCCCATGCGGTGATGTTCGGTTCGCACTGAGCGGCAATGGATTCGGTGAACTCCGTGCGTGCCTGTTGCAGTTTTTCTTCTGCATCGTTGAGCGCTTCGGTTTCTTCGGTGAAATCTGGTCCTGGCATGTGGTTCTCCCCCCGGGGTTGATGATCGATCGACCGCCAGTATTGCGTGGCGGTATGACATCCGGGCCCGCAACCGGTGGTGCGATCAGGCAGCGTGAGTGAGCGGGCAGGACACCGATCCGTCGTGCATGTAAAACGTCTTGTCGTATTTCCCGCTGGTGTCCAGGATGAACGAGGTCTGCCCGTTCGCGGTGCTCCACACGGCGCCGTCGGGGAGGGTTTCTTTGCCATGCGGGCCGTCGATGGTGATGTTCGCCGTCTGGGCGCCGTCGGCTCCTTGGGCGGTGATCAGGCGGGTTCCGTCCGGGGCGGTGAGCTGGATCTGCACTCCCCCGCCACTGGCGTTGGCGCACAACACCTTTATGTCCGTCGTGGAGTACTGCTTGTCGTAGAACTCGACTTGATCGACGTGATTTTCGATGGTGCCGGGCCAGGTGACCGGCGGCTTGGACCCGCATGCCCCGACCAGAACTACCGCCAACGCCGCTATGAACACTGCTACCGCACTGCGCATCCCCATCCCCTCCCCCGGTTTTAACTGGTTTAACCATGGCACCGGGGGCTGTCGGCGTCCAGCGCTGGCTGGCTAGGCTGCTGTGCGCCCATGAAGTTTCCGCTTCCTGAAGGAGGCGGTTTCCGTACTGGCTGCCGTTGTTAGGCGGCGGTTTTCGGGTTTTGACGCTTCGTTGCCTGCCTGACGGCGTTGGGCTCCACGTCCTGCAAGGCCACTTCCTGGCCCCGTTGGTCGATCACGATCGCAGCGTTGGTGTCAGCGTTGCCGGTCCACCCACATACAGGGTTCGCGCATCGGAACACCGCTTGGCTTTCGCGTTGCCCCTCCGCGGGAGACCCGCATCGGTGACACGTCTGGGACGTGCCATGTGGCCGGACCGCGATGACTCGCGCTCCTGCCTGATCTGCCTTATAGGTCAGCAGCGTCACGGTCTGGGTCCATCCCTGATCGAGGATGGACCGGTTGAGCCCGGACTTCTGCCTCACATTCACCCCGGGCGCCTCGATGGTTCCTTTGGCGCAGCGGGTCATGTTCGTCACCCGCAGGTCTTCGACCACCAGCGTCGCCACCCCGGTGCCGACCAGCGCCGCGCTCACCTGGTGGGCGAACTCGTAGCGGCGGCGGGCCTGCCGGGCCTTGAGCCCGCCGATCTGGCTGTAGGTGCGGCGCAGCCTGCCACTGGGCCTGCGCCCCCGGGGCGTGCCGGCCCGCTGACGCGCGGCTTGGCGCTCAAGCCGGTACAACCGTCTCTTCTCCCCCGAGGTGAGCGTGGCGGGTTGGTCCAGGAACGACCCATCCGACAAAGCCAGGGTATGGACCACGCCCCGATCGATCCCGAGGCTGCCCCGCTCGGCCCGCCGCCGCCGGGGTTTGACTACCTGGTTTTCGCCGCGAACCACCAGCACCCAGCCGGTCGCCTCGAGCACCACCCGCGCCCCGGTAACCCGCTCGGGCATCGCGCGATGCAAACGCACCTTCACCACACCGACTTTCGGGATCGCCACGGTGCCCCACTTGCCGTTGAGGCGAGTCAGGTTCAGGTCCCGGGCTTGGGGTACGTCCACCGCGCGGCGGGCCCGGCGGGTCTTGAACGTTGGCCGGCCGTGGCTGCCGTTCCAATAGTTGGACCAGGCCTGCTTATAGGCCTTGAGGACCTGCTGAGCGGCTTGGGCGGGCAGGATCGCCAACCAGTCAATGTCTTTGCGGGCCTGCCGGATCGCCGCATCGGACTGCGACCACGATGGCCACCGCTTCGACGCTGCGTGGAATGTGTGGTGGGCGTGGATCAGATTCCACAACGCCCGCGCCGCGTTGGCCTGCTGGGCCAGGACCTGCGACTGGGCTCGTGACGGCGACAGCGGGTACCGCACGCACCGCTTGACCACCATCGACTCACCCACGCCGGCAGTATCGCCCACGCCACCGACAGTATCATTGGTTTATGTCACCACGGTGGGAACCGAATCAAGACGTACGCACTGGAAGACATGTTGTTTATAACCTGCATGCGCATTTGGTTTTTGTCACCAAATACCGGCGTGGGGTGTTCACCGACGCCATGCTCACCAGATGCGAGCAGATCATGGGCGAGGTGTGCGCTGATTTCGAAGCCGAACTCCGCGAATTCAACGGTGAACACGATCACGTCCACCTGCTGGTGCACTACCCACCCAAAGTCGCGTTATCCAAGCTGGTCAACAGCCTCAAGGGCGTTACCGCTCGACGATTGCGCCAGGAATACCCCGAACACGTCCGAACATACCTGTGGGGTGGCCACTTCTGGTCAGGTTCCTACTTCGCCGGCTCCTGCGGCGGAGCGCCCCTGACCGTGGTCAAGCAATACATCGAACACCAACAACGGCCCGTCTAACCCAACACCGCCCTCGCTGCGCGAGTCCGACAAGACCGGGATGCGCTACACCCCCGATCTAAAGGACGGAGCACTGCGCAAGAAACGAGGTAGGTCGGGTACGGCAGCGAGCTGGGTGCCGCAGCGGCAGGGGCACGTTATGGGCGTTGGCGGCCGCCAACACGCGCGGCAGGATGCGCGAGAGGACCATGGCGTCGTCGTGGGCGTCGTGTGGGCGGGTCTGGGTGATGTTCCAGTGCCCCGCGAGGGTGGCCAGTCGGTGGTTGGTGACGTTCAGCGGGAGCCTGGTGGCCAGTTCGAGGGTGCACAGGACGGTTTCGACGGGTAGGCGCACGCCGGCGCGGTGGGCTTCGGCGGCGAGGAATGCGTAGTCGAATGCGGCGTTGTGCGCGACCATTGTTCGGCCGGTGAGGATTTCGGTGAGGGCTGGCGCGATGTCGGTGAAGGTGGGTTGGCCGGTGAGCATCGCTGGGGTGATGCCGTGGATGTTGGTGGGTCCGGGGTCGACGCCGGGGTTGAGCAGTGTGCTCATGGTCTGTTCGATGGTGCCGTCTGCTCCGATGGTCAGGGCGGCGATGCTGATGACGCGGTGTGTCTGTGGTTCGAAGCCGGTGGTTTCGACGTCGACGACGGTCCATCTCGGTGTGGTGGGTTGGGCTGTCGTCATGGGTTCGATGATGACACCGGGTACCGACAAGTTCTTGCGTTCCTTGCCTTTAGGGGTGTGGGAGTGGTACTGCGCCGGGCTGGACCTCGGTGGGCCAGCGTCGCGGCTGGAAGATGCCGTCCAAGCTGCGGCCTGCGTGCGATTGGTCTGAGTCGCGGATGACGGGGTGCTCGCCGCCGCTCTGGTGGGCGAGGTCGCAGGCGAGCCAGAGGTAATCGATGTGCCGGCTCTGCACGGGTTGGTCGGGCTGGGGAGGCTGGTCCGGTTCCCCCGTCCAATTGGTGATCCACTCGTATCCGGCGGCGATGCTCAGGCGTTCGGCCAGTGCCCGGATCGTCCGCACCAGCTGGGGATCGTGAGCGACAGCGGGATACCGCTGGGTGATGTAGAAGCGGTCCCAGTCGGTCAGCGTGAAGTCGTTGCCGATGATCACGTTGTCCGGGTGGATGACCCTGCTCATTTCGCAAATGATGGTGTGGGGTTCCGGATGGGCTGGAAACCAGAAGCCGTCTGCCATCAAGGCCCGGACTGACCCATGGCCGCTGGCATCGCAGACGAGGTACCAGTGTCCGGCTCGCAGTTGACGTTGCATCGAGCTCCTATGTGGAATGCGTGGATTCGACGGTAAACGCGGATGCGGCTGCAAAGCCAGCGGTCCCGGCGTGTCGTAGGGCTGTGGAAGCGGGCTTTGGGGGGCCGGTGACGTTCGCAACGGTTCATGGCGAAATACGTGGAATCCGTTGTGCCTCATCGATATCACGGAAGCGCCCTATTAGTGGCGCGGAGGACGGCCTGGCTGGACCCAGTGGATGACGAGCATGGGCACAACGCAGACGTAGTGGTGGGTGCCGTCGTCGCGACGGTCCCAGAACCATCCGACCCAGACGTCACGAGGCTCAAATTTGATGGTCATGACTTGCTGGCTACCAGCCCTGATTTCCTGGAGTCCAGGCCGTAACTCGGGGGTCTTCCCACTCGTCGCCGCTGTTCTCACATTCAGGGCCGTCGCTGCTCGTGAGGCTGCCGGTGACCGTGTGCCGAGCCCAGTGCAGGCCTTCATGACCCCGGCTGGACACGATGGGGATTTCGTGCCCGCATTCCGGGCACGTCGGCTTTACGCCGGCGTGCACCGTCTCGGGCATATCCGGTGCGCCCTGTTCCGTATCGCTGGGCGCCTGACGAATCAGGTTCGCCATAGTGGGGTTGATGTGCAGGATCGGTGACGCGTCGGGGTCGCCGATTGCTGCCGGGTTTTCTACCGTGACGGCGCTGACATGCATCCCGGTTGCCACCAGAGTGGGTTCATCGACCGGAACCCATGGTGACTCAAGGGTTGTGGCGACAAACGGGCTCTGGTCGCGGTAGTAATCGTCGCTGAGCATGACGGCCAATTCGCGTGCCGCCTCGCCGGGTGTGGCGAATGTTGCCGACAGGGCGCGGGTACTCCCGTCGCGGAGCCTGGTGGCCACGGCATAGGTGCGGCGTTCGGCTTGGGCTTTGACGGTCACTCCGCGGTTGACGAGGGCCTCGGCGAGGGCCGCGGCCCCGAGCTCGTGGTTGCCGTCGACCTCGCGGATCACCGCAGCGACAGTCTCGATGACACCGCGGTGGTGGTCAGACATGGGAATCTCCTTGAGTGCGTTGGGATTACTAAATTTTTCACACACCGGTGCGGTCCTGCTCGGGGCGGGGGAATTCTGCTGAAGCGGACTGCGGCATCAGCGATTCCACGGCTTCAATCGCGCGCAAGGCGACGGTGACGGCGCCGTGATTGGTCAGGCATTCGACTGTTTCGGTTCCGACGTGCCGGACTACTCCACGGGTGATCACGTGGCCGCCTGCGAGATAGAGGTTGACGGGGTGCGATCGGTAGCTGGCCATGACTGCGTAGTCGATCGGCGGATTGGTGCTGCTCCGTCTGCGCATCATTGCGCGTCGCTCTGTCGAGGGCTGCTGGTGGCTGCGGCAGTGAGGTAGCGGAGTGCTTCGTCCTGGGCGCTGTCTAGGCCGGCGGCGATGTCGAACACGGTGTAGCCGTGGCGTGTGGCGAGGTCGGCGATGGTCATGCTGCGAAACAGGTTGTATGCGGCCCACTTTCGGACTTTTTCCTCTGGCCATCCGCGTTGGGCCATCCAGTTGCGCGGGTCGGTGCGTGTGATATCGACGAGCCGGTCGGCCATGTCGTCGGCGGTGTCGATGATGAAGATCGCGGTGTGGTCCCGTTCGAGAGTGCTCACCCAGTCCGGCCACAGGCCGCCCTCCATGAGCAGGTCGCCGTGGGCGGCGGTGGCGTAGGCCTTGGCGGATGTCCAGAGCACAGCGTCGCGGCATCGCAGTTCGGCCAGCCACTCGGTGGGGTTGTAGGTGTTGATGCTGGGCGCCTTGTGTAAGGCGGTGAGGGCGTCTGCGGTGGCTACTGTGGCCACGGCGTGCAGGAGGTGGTCGAGGTGTACTAACTCGGTCGGACGGGTGGCTGCCCAGCGGCGTGCGAGGGTGGTCTTGCCTACCCGGGCTGGGCCACCGATCATCATGATCGAGTCAGTGGTGGGCGCTGCTGGCGAGCTCGGGTCGGTTCGATCGGGGGTATTCATGGCGTCAGGCATGGGGCCAGCGCGCTCCCTCGATTGTGATGCCTTGTGGGAGGTCTGATTCGGGGACGCGTTCAACGTTGACGTGACCGTCCGGGTCCTCGTCGTCGTCAAGTCCGATGTCCTCGGGTTCGATGCGCGACACCACATCGGTGAAGTCGTAGTCGCTGTACGGGCTGGCGCTGGCATGCGCTGTGCGTCCATTGTCGGCGCGGATGCACCACACGTGTCGCTCTGCGCGGGCGGTCAAGATGTCCAGGAACGTTTTGGCGCAGTCGGCGACCCACGTTCCGCTGCTTCGGCTTTCGTCGGGCAGATACGGCAGGAGCAAGGTGAGTACACGTCGGGCGTAGTCGGCTTGTTCCGGTGTTGCGTGAACCTCGATGTCGGTGATGCCGGCGCAGGACGGTTTCCCGGACACATACAGGGTGGCGGTGCTATCCCGGCCGTACGCGGAGGTTCCCAGCATGCCGGCGCTGTGCACGGTCGTGATGTCCTCGCCGTAGTGGAAGAGAACGCGAATTGGATTGTCCTTCAGCGCAGCACCCAGCAGGACAGGGCTGGCGTCGGCAAAGAAGCCCAGCGTGTCAGGGCCTGTGGTTGTCGTTGCGGTCATGGGGTTTGTCACTCCTGGACGCGGAACGTCGTCAGGGTGAACTGAACCAATGGCTTTGCGCCAGGGGCTGGTGAGGAACTCGTAGTGCTCCTGGGTGAAGACGTCGCCAATCAGATCGCGTGCTAGGAGCGCGCGTCCGGCCTCGGCGCCTGCGGGGCGGGGGTACCCGTGCGGGCGATGATCGAACAGCGCTTTCGCAACTGAAGTGCAGCGGCGGGGGTCCGTCGCCAGGCTATTTGACTGCTTTACCGCAGTTGCTGCTGCAGCCATGGCGGTAAACCAGGGGGTGAGTTCGCAGTCTTCGCCCCAGAACGCGTCGTCGCGTGCGGCGCGGATGTCTTTGACCTGTTCGGCGGTGAGACTGTCGGCGGCGCGCGCTATTCGTTGAATCGCTTCACGTTGGGGGCCTAATCCGTCGGTCTCGGGGTCAGGGCAGGAACACACCGTGTAGGGGCTCCACTGGTGTTTATGGGTGCGCGTTGTTGGCGGATCGGCGGCGGGGGGCTGCGGGGTGTGGGTCACGACGAGGGTCTCCGTTGGCGGGCGGCGCGGCGCCGGGCACGACGATTGAGGCGCGGGCCGCTGGCCGTCTTCTCGAATGGCGCCGGAAATGCGGACTGGTGCGGAGCGTTGAGAGGGTTCCATTGGGGCTGTGCGTCGTGGTCGTTCTCGACGCGCATCGGATCGGTGTTCGGCCGGGTGATCTGTATCCGGTGGGTGCGCGCCTCGGTGAGGATCGATCGGGGGTCGGTGGCCAGTTCTTGGTCGCCGGTTGTAGCCGGGGCGTTCGCGGCGGTCTTGAGTTTCTCGATGGTGGTGGAGTACTCGTCGACGTAGATGAGTAGTGGGGTGTCGTTGACGTAGAGGTGTGGTTTGAGCGCGCCGAGCCGCAGTGCGTCGAGCGGGCCGGAGGTGCGGTGAGGTTGTTCGGTCATGATGCGGTGATCCTTGGCGATCTGTTGATCAGGGTTCGGTTCGGTTGGCCGGTGGTGACGCTGTGGGTTACTGGTTGCCGCGGCGGCGTTTGATGAAGGCTGCGATGGCGAAGGCGATGACGCCCACGACGATGAGGATGACGAGCCAGTCCGGGACCATGCGGGCGGCGTCGGTGCCGATGTGCCATCCGAAGCCGCGGGCGATGGCGTCGACGAGGTGTTGCAGGAGGTGGCCGCCGGCGGTGGTGGTGTGGTGGGTCAGGGGCGCGAAGTGGTGGTTCACGAAGGGTCCTATCGGTCGATTTCGATGATCACGTTGTGCACGGTCACTGGGGTGCCGTGCTGGTCGGTGGCGTCGATGAAGATCGGGGTGTCGTTGATGGCGGCGGCGTGGCGTGCGTGGTCGACGAAGTCGGCGAGGCGTTCGAGGGTGAGGTCTTCGGCCGGCAGGGTGATGGATTCAAACGCCATGGGTGGCCTTCGCGTGGATGGTGGGCTGGGCTGTTGTGGCGTGTGGGGTGGGTGCTCCTCCCCCACTGCCGGTGTGTGGTGCGTGCATGTGGTGTCCGTTTCGTTGTTGGGGTCGCGGGTGGTTTATGTGGTTAGGGCCAGCAGGCTGGTGGGCTCGTTCAGGGCAGCGCGCAGGTAGTCCTTGCGTGCCCGGAGTGCTTCGGTGAGGTCGGCCAGTTGGGCTGTGGCTTCGCGGACGGTGTCGGTGTCGATCTCGTTGGCTGCGGCGTCGATGTAGAGCTGGCGTACGGCGTTGTCGTTGGTGCGGATGGTGCTGAGTTGGAGGTCTTCGATCTCTTTGAGGACGCTGGCGATGGGGGCCAGTTGGTCGTGGTAGGCGATGAGTTGGCGGACGAGTTCGACGAGGGTGTCCCAGGCGCGGGCGGCGGCGGCGGTGATCTCGGCGTTGCGTTTGGCTAGGGCGCTGTCGGTGTCGCCGGCGGGTGTGGGGACGAGGTTGGCGCGGGCGTGCCAGATGCGGTATGCGCGCAGTTCGATGTCCAGCAGTGGGCTGTCGAGGTCGATGTGGATGTTGTTGGTCAGGGCGCTGTTCCATGCCCGGCTTGCGCGGATGTCGGCGGCGACGATGTGTGCGATGGCGACCAGGCGAGGTTCGCGCCATACCAGGGCGGCGGTGCCGGGCTCCCCTGTGTCTGGGAGGCCTTGGCTGGCCCAGTCGATGTGCAGGGCTTGTTCGTTGGGGTACTCGTCGAGCTCGCTGGACAGGCAGGGCCAGTTGACGGCGGCGTTGGTGAGTTCGGCTACTTCGGTGTCGGTGTAGGCGTATCTGGTCTTGGCTAGGCGTGAGCATCCGAGGCTGGTCAGGCCCAGGCTGACGGCGGTGATGGCGCCGGTGATGAGGTGTCGGGCGAGTTCGTCGAGGTCGGCGGAGGTTATTGGCGTGGCGTGCACTAGCACGATGATCATGCTGGTCACGGCCAGGAGTGCGCCTATTCGGGCGAGGAAACCGAGGACGATGCCGCAGCCGGCGAGCTCATAGCGCACGCCGCGGCGGCGTTGGAGGGAGGCGTCGATGTCGGTGAGGTCGTCGCCGAGGGTGGTGGCTTTGGCGCGCAGGGTGTCGCTGAGTGCGGTGGGGTCGATGGCGCCGGTGTAGCGCAGGGCGCGGACGAGGGCTTTGTTGGAGTAGCGGCGGGCTGGTGCTGGCAGGCTGGTCTCGGCGATGAGGTCGAGGTCCGGTTCCGTTCGGTATTGGTCCACGGCTGTCCTTGTTCGGGTGCATGCGGGGTGTTGGGTCCACTATCGGGCCGGGATCTGACATCCCGTTGTTCGCCGGTGTGGCTGTTGGTGATTCGTGGTGAATCACAGCGGGGTGGGTTGTGTTCGGCGTGTTGGGTGGTGATGACTCCAACACTCTGATACATGTATTACATGTATCAGAGTGTGAATGGAGTGGCGTATGACTGCTAAGACCGCGGGCACTCCCCTACCCAAGGCACGTACCCCCAAGCGCGGCGCGGCAGCGAACGGCCGGCGCTCGCCAACGCGCGTCGTCGACGACGCCGACCTGGCGCCAAGAAGTAGCCCTCTGGGAATCATCAAAGGCATGCGCCTCACTGAAGAGGAGGCCCAAGCCGAAGGGTTGCAGGTTCTGCAGGTCCCCCCGTCACGGCTGATCCCCCACCCATTCAACGACCCCACCCGGTCGCAGGTCCGCCCTGACGATCCCGGCTGGAAGGACCTGTTGGAATCGGTGGCGGTCAGCGGCGTGCGGATCACGGGCGCTGCGGTTACGAAGGAGGCGTTCATCCGCCGCTGGCCTGATCTTCTGGCCGGCGATGTTGACGGTGACTACGTCCTGGTCTATGGGCATCGGCGGCGGGCTGCGGCACTGCACACCGGGGCCGCGACCATGCCGATCATCCTCGATGACACCGAGCTCGACGACCCCAGTGGTGGCCTGCGGACGATGTTCGAGGAGAACCAGCGCCGTCAGCCTCTTACCCCTCTTGCCGAGGCCGAACTGCTGGCAAGGTTCATCGACGACGCCAAGATGACGCAGCGCGAGCTCGCGTCGATGCTGGGGATGTCGCAGACGACGGTGCACCGCCGGATGTCGCTGCTGTCGCTCGACAGCAGCCTGCGTGCACTGGTGGCCGATGGCAAGTGGTCGCCGACCCAGGCTGCACGGGTCGGGTCCGAGTTGCCGTACGGGCCGATCCGGTCCTGGCAGGAGCCCGACCAGGACCAGGGCAGCGAGGCGCGGCGAGCTGAGCAGTTGCGGGCTTACGAGCTGACCCAGTCCCCCACCAAGATGATCGCGGAGGCCGCCGTCGATCGGGTGGTCGCCGAGCGGGAATCGCGCGCAACGGCCGCCGCCAAGGGTATCGAGATCGTGGACCCTGCGGCGCGGTTCGGTGATGCCGCTACCGCTCGGCGCCACCGGATCTACGACGATGCAGACGCCGTCGGGATCGAGGTGGTCGGCGCCATCGACGAGACCGGCACCCTGATGCTGTACCGCACGGCGCTGCCCGATGCGGCCGACCCCGGCAGCTCGGGGCCGAACGATGGAAGCGGGGTCGACTCCGACGGTGGCCAGTGGCCCGACGACGACGAGCGCAGCGGGAGCGGCCCGGCGGCCAAGTCCACCGCGGCACCGAAGCCTGTTCCCTCGCGCAAGAAGTCATCGGCGGTTGATCGTGCCGCGGTGCAGAAGGCGCGCCGGGCAGCGGCGGCGACGATCGCCTTGACTCCCCCGCCGCGCACCCAGCTGCTGCAGGTGCTGGCCGACCAGTACGCGCTCGGCGTGCATGCACACTCGGCGGGTACGGCGGCCGAGAAGCTCGCCGCTGCGTGGGGTCTGGACGGGGCGGACCTATCGGTGGCCAAGACGCGGGTGGAGATGGCCTGGACGCTCGCCCTGGCCGCTTATGAGACACGTGCGTCGGCTGACGGTGCGTGGTCGCGGGCGCACAAGCTGTACTACGAGATTCTGCGGGAGCGCGCGGGCTATAAGCCCGGGCCGTGGGAGTCCGAGCAGCTCGATACGATCGCGGCTGATTCGTGGTGAATCAGATGGCTGTGATTCGTGGTGAATCGCAGCCCCCTCGTTCGAACCGGATGATTCATGGTGAATCACCGGAGGCATTTTCTTCAGGTGCCACGCCCGTCCTGATTCGTGGTGAATCACGGCGGCGGTGCTGCTGGTTGATTCGTGGTGAATCACCGAAGACGCTTCTCTTGCCTGCCGCGTCGGTTCTGATTCACGACGAATCAGGTTCGCATCGGGCGGGCGCGCCGCGGGCTTTGATTCGTGGTGAATCAGCCGATGCGTTGATCCGCCGGACCCGCCGTGGCGGGGCTCGTCCTGTTTCTGACATCTCATCCTGGGCCGCGCCTACGGGCGGCCATGTCGTGATTCATGGTGAATCACCCTCCGCGAAAGGCATCCATTCATGAGCATCTACACGTTCGCCAACATGGCCGGGTCGGCCGGCAAAACGACGACCGGGACGACCCTGGCGGCCTTGGCGGCCCACCGGGGCGCTCGGGTGCGGTTGATCGATTTCGATCCGCAGGCCAATGCGTCCAAGCAGCTCGGGTACGCGTATATGGAGGAGGGTGTGCCCACCATCGCTGACGTGGTCAATGAGACGGCGACGATCGCCGATGTCGACTACCCGGCGCTGGTGCCGGCGGGCATCGACGAGAACGGCGAGCCGGTCTACGACGAAGATTCGGTGATCGAGAATCTGACGGTGGTTCCGGCGGTGACGGCCACGCTGGGTGAGTTCGCGCCGCGGCTTCCCCTGATTCGGGGTGGACTGACACGGCTGCGGCGAGCAATTGCGGCGGCCCCGCCTGTTGATGTCACGATCATCGATTCACCCGGTGCGGCCTCGAACGCGTTGACGGTCAGCGCGATGATGGCGACACGGGCGTTCCCCGATGAAGTCAGCTCGGGGGTGATCACGTGCACGTGGCCTCAGCCCAAGGAAGTTGAGGGAATTGTGGCGTTGCGGCGGGAGATCGCCGCGATCAACGAGGAGTACAACACCGATGTTTCGTTCCGGGGGATTGTGATCTGCTCGGTGCCCAATCGGCGGGGGCAGTTGTACTCCGAAACGATCGAGGACCTCCAGGCAGGTTACGGTGCACTGGTCGCTCCATCGGTCAAGCAGTCGATCCACGTCCCGGAGGCCTACGGGTTGTTCACTCCGGTGCCGCTGTACAGCCGGGCCAAGACGACGACCAAGGAGTACGCGGCCGTGCTGGAGCACTTCCTGGAGCAGGGTTTGTTCCCGGAGGTCAAGAAGGCGTGATGAGGGCGCGCAACTACTCCAGCGTCAATGTTGATCTGGATCGACAGGCCAAGATGCGCGCGGCAGTGAAGTTGGTCCGGGAGGTCACCGGGCAGACGTACACGGTAGCGGCGTTCGTGCGTGACGCGTTCGATGCGCAGCTGAGGATGATCCAGAAGGAGTACAACGACGGCCGGCCGATCCCGCCGGCGGACCCGGGCGAGTTGTTGGATTGACCGGCATGCCCCGGTGGGGGAGGGGAGTGGTTGGCACCCCGTCGGGCATGCCGAGTTCGGAGTGCCCAGTCGCGCCAGGATGCGGTTGAGTCCGGGATACGTTCGAGCGCCGCGTGCCAGTGCGGCTCGTCGACGGCGTCCATGAGCCACCCCGCGCCGCCAATGGTGCGGTGCCCCATCCGGCGAAGGTATTCGGTTGCCAACTCCCGCGACCGATCTGAGTCCAGTTCGGTCCGCCGTCCACGTGAATTTTCGCGCCCACACCTGGGTGCGGATGTGCGGGCGCTGTATTGCTGCTGTCCGTCGTCACTGAATCTGGGGCAGGTCGTGGTCCCTGACCTACGGTGCCCCAACATGATTGAGAATTCTGTTGGCAGCAGTTCTCAGGCAATCTGGGGCAACTCAACTCGTCTGGTTTTCGCGCCAGGTCGATTGACTTGGGTATTGGGCGAGTCTGCACCAGATTTGATGAGAAACCGTCGGTGTTGCCCCATCTATGGTGAGAATGCCTCGGGGTCATCTGAGACCGGACAGCTGCTGCATTCGTGGGGTCACGCGCATTTGCTCGCCAGTCCGTGCGGTTGACACGGCAGGGGAGGGCCGGTTCGTGGTGGTGTGACTGAATTTGGGGCCATTTGGCCGTCACTGTGACGTTTTTATGCTGTCTCCTT
This sequence comes from Mycobacterium sp. FW102-FHT13B02, assembly GCF_058790275.1. Taxonomy (NCBI): domain Bacteria; kingdom Bacillati; phylum Actinomycetota; class Actinomycetes; order Mycobacteriales; family Mycobacteriaceae; genus Mycobacterium; species Mycobacterium sp. FW102-FHT13B02. The sequence goes on along the minus strand of NZ_JBYTCM010000007.1, from coordinate 68,994 downwards.
GTCGCCGGGGTAGCAGTTTGTTGACTGTGTGGCATTCTGTGGCGCATTTAGGCCCGCAAGCGGAGATACGTGGTGGCATCCCATGCGCATACGGTGGTATGCGTTACGGGGGTATGTGTGTATGTCTGTCTCGCTGGCGTCCGCAGTCGCTTACATATCGGTGCGTGGTGGTCGGCATCATCTATGGCTGGCCGACTGCCTTCGGTGCCGGAATTAGGTGATCTAGCTATCGGCTGGATGGGCATAGGCTCGTATTGCAGGGGTGGTGCAGTGTGTATGAGCGGCAGTAGCCGCTGTGGGGATAGCGATCGCTTCGGGATGTCAGATTGATGTGCTCTACTGCGATCGCATGGGACAAAGTCCCAGCATGGAAAGGGTTTCCTAATGAGCGATCCAGACATCATCGCCGAGTTGCGGGCGCTCGCGCATGAGCAGGACGAGACCGTCCGCACAACGTTCTCCCTGTCGCGTCGGACGATGCGCCGCCTGAAAAAGGCGCACCAGGACTGGGGCCAACCGATGAGCTGGTTCGTCGAGAGGGGCCTGGCACCGATCCTCGACCAACTCGAGAAGGCCGACCCGCCAGGCCGGACCCACGACGATGACGAGGATGCTCACGATGAGTGAATTCCCGGCAATCGAGGTCACCGCCGCCCAGGCGTGGTTCCTGGCCGAACATCTACAGGCCGGCGGCTACCCGTGGATGCTGGCCATTACCGCGCCGTACAGCGATCCGGCCGAGCGCGCATCGTTCAACAAGCGCTGTCTGCAGGAACTACAGGCGATGGGCCTGATGGACGGACAGGGTCGGGTGCATCAGGCGCTTGCTCACAGCGTGACCACGGTAGGGCGGGCCACGCAGTGGCTGGAGTGGTACACCACAGTCACTCCGGAACGCATCCTGCGCGGTGTACTGGCGCGCACCGGCGAGCCCGACGCGGTGTGCGTTCTACGGTTCGCCCAGATGGTGACGTTTACCCCGATCCAGGTCTCCTACACCGAAGCGCTGATCCCGTACCTCACCGCCGGCCTGCCCGACCAGCCACCGGCACGCTTCAACGAGTTCTCCCTTCCGATGGATCTGGGCGTGACCATCGACCATCGGGTGGCCAACGGTGCAGACATCGTCGATGAGCTGATCGACGCCGGTGTTCCCGAAGGCGCAGTCCATGTCATCGCCACCGCCCGCGGTGGCACGTTCACCAATGCCGAGATCACCGCTCACGAGTCGATTCACGGGGTTCGGCGCTCGACCGATGTAGGTGTGAGCCTGCTCGGCACCGATGTGGGCCGGATTCTTGTCAGCCCGCCGCCAGGTGAGCCCCGCGAGGGCGGCGAATCGGTGTGGGCGCCGGCTGATCCGTTTGCGGTGGCCGCGGCGCTGCACCACCTCACTGGCCGATTGTCTTCTGGCTCTTGGTTTCCCCACGACCCCTTCAGCAACTGACCTCCACCTTTTGGAAGGAATTCGCAGACCCATGAGTGACTTCATCTTTCCCGGCAACGAGCCGCGTCACGATCAGAGCACGGGCGCTCACCATCAGGCTCCCGACGACGGGCAGACCGAAACCGGTGCGCAGCAGAGCAATTGGAACGGCAGAGCGGCGGACAGCGGGCCGCAGCGAGCCGTGGGCGGATCGTTCCTCGAGGACACCGATCCCAACGAGGTGACCATGGTCCATGGTCAGTACTTCACCGACAACGGAGCGGTTCAGGTGGTGCCGGTCGAGTCATCCGAGCCGCGCTGGACGCCGCCGGCAGGGAGCCCAGCGTCCGCCGCCTCGGAATATGAGCAGCCCCCTGCTCAACAGGCCCATGATCGGCAGTACGCCCCGGCGCATCAGCAAGCCCGGCCCGCGCCTCAGCCCCAGTTTCAGCCGCAGTATGCGCAGCACCCTCAGCAGCAGCCGCAGTTTCAGCCGCAGGCGCAGCTCCCCGGCAACACGGCCCCGGCTGCGGCTCCCGTTGCGGCGCAGCCGAGCCCGGCCGGAACCTTCGGGCTGCAGTCGGGTTCGAGCAGCGCCGGGCCGCTGCTGCCCGAGTCACCTCGGCGCACACGGCGGGCCGAGCCGGACCGCGGGTGGCGCAAATTCGTGTTCGCCTCCACGTTCGGGCTGATCAATCCGGGGCCGTCGGTCAAGCAGGAACACGACGAGCATATCGATGAGATGATCCGCCGCACGCTGAACGGCGTGCACAAGATCGCGGTGATGTCGGTCGGCGGCGGCGTCGGGAAAACCACGGTGACCGTCGGCCTGGGCAACACGATCGCCTCCAAGCGTGGCGACCGCGTGATCGCGGTGGACACCGACACCGACATGGGCAACTTGTCGCGCCGGTTCAGCGAGCGGGGCGCGACGATCGAGCATGTGGCGGCAATGAATGATCACTGGCAGTACTCCAACGTGCGCCAGTACACGGCGCAGAACATCGACCGCCTGGAAATGCTTGGCTCCCAAAACGATCCAGCGTCGAAGTACACGCTCAATTCGCAGGACTACAGCACGACCATGTCGATTCTGCAGACGCACTACAACGTGGTGCTGCTGGACTGCGGGACAGCGATCACCTCACCGCTGTTCCAGACGATCGCCACAGACGTGGCGGGGCTGGTCGTGGTGGCCGCGGTGAACGACAAGGGCGTACGGGCCGCCGACGACACCATCAAGTGGCTCAAGGCTCACGGGTACCAGCAGCTGCTGCAGCACACCGTGGTGGTGCTCAATGGGACCGACCGGGGCCGGGCGATGATCGATGCGGACCAGTGGGAGAACTACTTCCGGGATTTGTTGCCGCGCAACGAGGCCACCCACGGGGAGCGTGTGCTTTCCATTCCGTACGACAAGCATCTGGCTGAGGGGCAGGCGGTGGAGCTGGAGGCGATGCGCTCCAAGACACGTAAGGCGTTCGTCGCGCTCGCCGGCGCGGTGGCTGAGTTCTACCCGGTGAGCCCGGGACGTGGGGGAGCGTAGGTCCATGGATTCCTCGAATGTGCTGAAGGTGGCACGGGTTTCGGTTTTTGACAGCGACCGCCTTGTTGATCTAGCACTGCCAACCGGGTTGCAGGTGCGGGATCTGATTCCCCGGATTCGGACGATGCTTGCCGGCGGCGGAGACGACGATCCAGTGCTCGCCGACGAGCAGACCGTGTTCCGTCCGTACTCGCTATGCCGCATCGGGGGCACGCCGTTCAGCGTGGAAGCCACTCTGGGCGCCCTGGGAGTCACGGACGGGGAGCTGTTGGCGCTGGTGATGTTGCCACCGGGGCCGACGGCCCCGCCTGTGGTCGAGGACCTGGCTGACGCGGCAGCCATTCACGCTGCGGAGCAGTCGTCTGAGTTTCGGCACGCCCTGCTGGCCCCGATGGCACAGGTCTACGCGCTGCTGGTGTCAGCTCTGGTGGTGGGTGTGTCAGTGTTTGCGTGGCACAGCGGTTTTCACCACTGGGCGGCCGGAGCACTGGGTGTGGTGACGCTGGTGGCGGTGCTGGCCGCGGTGGTGCTGGCCCGACGCGGCCAAAGTGCCATCGCCGGTCATGTGGCGCTGGCTACTGTCGTGCCGCTGGGGCTGGCGTCGGGGTTGGCGTTATCCGGGGATGCCGCGGCACCGCGGGTGTTTTTGGGCGCTGCGCTGGTGACGGCCTGGTCGATGGCGCTGGCATTTTTGGGCCGGCAGTGGACTGCCGTGCATGCGGCGATTTTCGCGACGGCTGGAGCGGTCGCTGCGGCCGCGGCGTGCCGGACACTGTGGCATCTGCAGTACGCGCCGCTGGGCTGTGGGTTGATCGGGGTGGCTTTGATCGTGTCGTCGGCGGCGCCGACGTGGTCGACGATGGCCGCGCGGTACCCGCTGCCGAACGTTCCCGCGCCGGGGGAGCCGACTCCGTCGCCCCCGCCGCTGGCCGAGTTGGAGGAGTTGCCGCGGCGGGTGGCGCTGACTCAGTCGTTTCAATCCGGGTTGCTTGCGGCCGCGGTGCTGATGACCGTTATCGGGTCGGTGCTGGTGGTGTGGCCACCTGCCCGGCCGGGGTGGTGGAACTGGGGGCTGGTGGTGGCGATCGCCCTGGTGATGGTGCTGCGGATGCGGTCCTACGACGTGGCTGCGGGGTGTTTGTGGCTGTTGTCGACGCCGTTGTTGAGCGCGGCGTCGGTGTCGGTGGTGTTCCTGGCCACCGGGCACGTGATGGCCGGGGTGTACGGGATGGGTGTGCTGATTGGGTTGCTCGGTGTTTTCGTGGCGGTGGCGGCCAATGCTCCTGGGGCGCTGTCGATTCCTGGGCGCGGTCAGCTCGACAAATTTGAAAGTGTGCTGCTGTGGTCGGTGCCGGTGGCCATGCTGGTCTTGTCTGGAGTGCTGACGCTGATCCAGGAACACGGGGTGGTCCGATGATTCGTCAGATGGGTGCTGTCGCAGCTGTGCTGATGCTGTTGTCGCTCAACAGTGCGCCGGCGGCTGTGGCCATGACGATCCCCGTGGTCGATCCTGGTGCGGTGCCGCCGGATGGGCCGCCGGGGCCGGATCATCCGATGCGCCAGCAGTCGCAGCAGTGTGCGCTCAACGGGGCGCTGCCGGGGTTCGATCCGGCGGCGGTCCCGCCGTCGCAGGCCATGCTTGATCTTCCCGAGGCGTGGAAGTCCTCGCGGGGGGCTGGGGTGGCGGTGGGCATCATCGATTCGGGGGTGGCGCCACAGCCTCGGCTTCCGCACCTCACTGGTGGCGGCGACTACATCGATCCCGCTACTGGCGCCAACGGGCTGGCCGACTGTGACGGCCACGGTACGGCGGTGGCCGGGCTCATCGGCGGTGCGCCCGGGCCCGATGGATTCTCCGGGGTGGCCCCGGATGCGGCGCTGATTTCGGTGCGGCAGACCTCCGAGCAGTTCGCGCCGCAGAACCCCCAGGGCGGGGATCCGCAACAGATCAAGACCACCGGCAGCGTGGCCTCGTTGGCGCGGGCGGTGCGGCATATGGCCGATATACCCGGGGTGCGGGTCATCAACATCTCGGTGGTGGACTGCATCGCGGCCTACAAGACGGTGGACCAGGCAGCGTTGGGTGCGGCGTTGTACTACGCGTTCGTGGTCAAAGACATCGTGGTGGTGGCGGCGGCCGGAAACGGCGGTGAGAACACCTGTGCGTCCAATCCGTTGACTGATCCGGCGCGGCCGTCCGATCCGCGCAACTGGGCGGGTGTCACGACGCTGTCGACGCCGTCGATGTGGCAGCCGTTTGTGTTGTCGGTGGGTTCCCTGACTCCGGCCGGGCAGCCCTCGCCGTTCACGATGGCGGGCCCGTGGGTCGGGATCGCCGCTCCAGGGGAGCAGATCGTGTCACTCGGCAACGCCCCCAACAGTGGACTGGTCAACGCCCAGCCGTCACAACAGCAGCCCCTGGTGCCGATCAACGGCACCTCGTTTGCGGCCGCCTATGTGTCGGGTGTGGCCGCGCTGGTGAGGTCCAAGTTCCCCAACTTGTCCGCTCACCAGGTGATCAATCGTCTTGTCTCATCGGCACATAACGCTGCGCGGGCCCCGTCCAATCTCATCGGAGCCGGGGTGGTCGACCCGGTCGCGGCGTTGACGTGGGACATCCCCGACGGGGATCGGGTGCCCAATTCGATGCCGGTGATGCGGATCGCGCCGCCGGCGCCGGTGCGCCGTGAGGACCCGATGCCGCGGCTGATCGCGTTCGGGGTGGGTGTGACGGCGGTGGCTGCGGTGATCATCCTGGTGGCTGCGAAGGGGGGCCGTCGTGACCGCAACGTCTAGCCCCCGTACGCGCAGGATCGCCCCAGCGGTGCCGGGGTGGCGGCGGATGGCCGTCCTGACCTGTCTGCTGCTGCTGGGGTGGGCCTGGCTGGTTCCTGCCGGCCATCAGCGGCCGTGGTGGCTGCAGCTGCAGTGGTGGCACGCGGTGATCGGCGTGGTGCTGGTGGTCCTGTTTGTGGGGTCCTGGCATGGGCTGCACCTGAGTACCACTGTGGCGCGGTGGATTCCGATGGCATGGCGTAACCGTGTGCTGCGCCGCTCGGGCACGAGCGCGGCCGCCGGCGGCGGACCGCAGGAACTCGAGGCGGCACAACCGGATCCGGAAGGTGCGCGACTGCGCGCCCAGATCGTGATCCATCTGCGGCCTCAGCCGCACGCGGTGTGCACCGCCGCGTCCCGCGAGGATGAGATTCCCTGGGACTTCATCACAGCGTGGCTGAATCGGTATGGGGTACGGGCTGATTCGGTAACGGTGTGTTCAGTGACCTGCACGCCGGCGGCGAGCGGGTTGCGCGGTGAGGCGGCCGCGGCACTGGAGGGCCAGGACCAGCAGCGCGATACGTGGGTGACCTACGCGCTCAGTGCGGCAAGCAATGTCGATGCGCTCAAGGCCCGGGGGACCGTGCTGGGCGCGGTGGCCACTGCCGATGACCAGCCGGAGGACGCCCGGGTTCAGGGGCCGACGGCGCTGGCAGACACGGTGACCCGGCGCCTGGTGGCCGAGCTGCGCGAGCGCGGTTGGGTGGCCACGGTGTGCGATCAGGCGGCGGTTCCTCGTTTTGTGGAGCCCGGGGCGGGATTGAGGCGCGAGTGCTGGACTGGGGCGGAGTACTCCGACGGTTTCCGGGCGGTTTATGCCGTCGATCCGCAGCGGCTCAAAGCCGTTGTGAGCGCATTGCCGTCGCTGCGGGCACATACCACTTGGCTTAGTGCGACGATCCGCTCAGTGGGCCGTCAGCCCACGACAATCGAGGCCTGTGTAGGGACGCTGACCACGAATCGGCCGCCCCTGCGGCCGATGGACGGGCTGGTTCCCGTCCACGGGGCGCACCGGCAGGCCGTTGAGGCGCTGCAGGTGGCCGGGCTGTCGGGCCTGGATTGCGATCGTGCGCTGGTGGCGCAGCTGGCCGCGGTGGATTTGGCCGACCTGGGCTGGCACAGCGCCGCGAGCGGTGTCCCGATCGGCCGTAACCGCGAGCGTCAGTGGGTGTACCTGGGGTTGTCCTCGCACGAGTCGGTGCGCATCACGATTACAGGGACGCCGCAGTTTCACCAGCTGATGATGGCCCGGCTGGCGTTGTCTGGGTTGCCGATCGCGATGTACACCAGCACGCATAACTTGTGGGTTCCGCTGATCGATCATGCTGGCCCGCAACAGATTCAGCTTGCCCCGCCGGTTGACGCTTTGCCGGCGGGCGCAATCGTGGTCAGCGACGAAGATAGTGAGGCTCCAGTGACTTCTGGGCCGGGCGCGATCGCGGTGTCGCTGCGGCGGCCGCAGGCTGGGGCGGCACCGCTGACGACGGTTGTCATTACCCAGAATCCGCAACGGCTGGAGCTGTTCACCATCCGGACCACGAACGATCCACGGGGGCAAATGCTGCACAGTCAGCTGTAGCGCGCGAATAGCAATGTGGGCGGTCACCTTTCGGTGGCCGCCCACATTCTTTGTGTCAGGACTGCGGGATCAGACCCACTTGCCGCCCTGGACCTGGTCGGTCCCGTGCATTGCGTTCGTGTTGTCCTGATGCGTGGTGGTCATCTGCTGGTAAGCCTGGACCAGCTCGTCCATCGCAGAGTTCCACTGCATCTGCCACTGCTGGTACGTCGTCCCGGTGTCACCTTGCCACTGGGCGGCCAGCATGCCCTGCGTGCTGGAGATTTCCGATCCGACGCCGCGCAGCGCGCCGACGTATCCCTGCATCTCCCCGGCGTGGGCGAGCATTGCGGGGTAGTTGTACATGACGTTGCTCATGATGCTTCTTCCTTTTCGGTTGGTTTGTGTTTGGGGTGCTGCCGGCGCTTAGACCGAGTGCGGCACCAGGCCGGCGGCGGCGGCGGTGGCGCTGGCGTTGGCGGCGTCCTTGGCCGTGTACTGGGCCGCGCCTTCACCGAGGTTGGCGCTGGCGATGTCAAGCAGCGCGTTGATCTTGGTGGAGGCTTCGACGAACCGAGCGTGGCCGACCTGGAACGCGGCCGCGGATTCGCCCTGGTGGAACGCCTGGGAAGCGACCGCGGACTGCTCGGCCGACTGGATGGTGGAACGCATGAGGTTGGCCTGATCCTGGAAGCTGTTCTGGCCGGTCGACAGGGCGGCGGTTGCGACGTCGAGGAAAGACATGATCGGTGATCCTTTCGTGGATGTGAAACTTCTTGTCTGCGTGGTGTTTTCAGTGTGACGTAGGGCGTTTGTGGGTTAAATGGTCATGGGGAGCTCCCCCTGACCTCAGCTTCTTCGAGCTCGTCGACGTCTTCGTCGTCGGAGTAGGTGTTGCGCCGGACTGCGCCGCGGCGGTTGCGGGCTGCAGCGTTGCCCATCATTCCCGCGCCGCCGGCGCCCGAGCTAGAGCTGGCACCACCTGCCCCGCCCATGGATGAGGGCACTGGAGCCAGGTTGCGGGCGGCCGCTGCTTCAGCGGACTCGGATTCGGCGACGGCAGCGCCCCAGCTGGAAGGCATCAGCGCACGTGTCGGGCCGGAGCCGTACGCACCGCCAGCCAGGCTGGTCATCCCTGCGGGGTTCATTCGGGCCAGCGCAGAGGTGCCGGCGAAACCGACGGGCATGTTGGTCACGTTGTCGGGCAGGCCGCCCGCGCCGGGAAATCCCGTCTGCTGGATCAGCTGCCCAAGTGTCGACGGCGCCTGCGATAGCAGCTCAGGGGCCTGCTGAAGCAGTTGCTGCGGGCCGGCACTCTGCAAGGCCGATGCGGCGGCCTGGCCGGCCTGCGGGGCGGCCGATGTCATCTCCTGTACGACGTTGGAGGCCATGTTCTGGGTCTGGCTGCCGGCCTGGTCCTGCTGCTGCGCCTGGTTGGGCTGTAGGCCGGAGGCGATGTCATCGGCCGACGTAGGACTGGAAGCGGCCTTGCCGACCAGCAGCTTGTTGCCCATCATGTCGGAGGCATTCATCGCGACACCGCCGGCCGCGGCCGGGCCGATCGCCGCGGCGGCACCGGCATCGATCGCGGCATCGCTGGCTTCTGCCGGGCCAGGCATCACCATGATCGGCGACAGTGGGGTCAACGGGATGGAGTCCGGGACCGCGGTAGTGACACCGTCCCATCCGGTCATCACGTCGGCGGCCTGCACCCACATGCGGTGGTAGTCGCCCTCGTTGAAACCGATCGGAATGGTGTTGACCCCAAGGAAATTCGTGGAGACCAGCACACCATGAACAGCGTGGTTTGCGACCAGTTCCGCCATGGTGGGCATGGCGGCCACGGCGGTGTCGTAACCGGCGACGGCGGCGGCGTGGGCTGCGGCGGCCAGTTGGGTCTTGACCAGTCCGGCCTCCAGCCACACCAAATAGGGGCTGTGAGCCTCGATGAACTTGGCTGACGATTCCCCTTGGTAGTTGGCCTGGACGTTCTGCAGGACTCCTTCCACTTCGCCGATTGACGCCAGGAAGTGCGCGGAAAGTGCTTCCCATGAGGCCCCGGACAGTGTGATGCCCGCGGTGGTGCCGCCGGTGGTCAGCATCAGTGAATGGACCTCGGGGGGCGCCGCCATCCAGATCGGTGGGGTCGGAACAGCAAGCACGCGCGGCTACCTGGTGTCAGACCCCGGCTGCGGCGCTGTTCGCGGCCGCGCCGAGATTGTCGACGATCGTGTAGTTGATCGCCGATTCGGCGACCTCCAGCCCGGACGCGCCCAGGGCCAGGTTGCCGAGTTGGGCGGAGGTTTCGTGGGCGACGCCGTGCCCGATCAAGGAGAGCGCCAGGTTGATCGACGGCAGGTCCGATCCCGGGGGCAGGACTTCTGCCATTGCCACGGCGTGCGTGGCGTGGGCGGCGACCATGCGGCCGACAATCCCGTTGATCTGTGCCGATGCTCCGAGAAGCGCTTCGGGAATTACGTTCAATTCGGTCATGAGAATCTCTCCCCTGTGGTGGTGTGCCCTATTTGATTGTCCCCGCCCAGCTGGTCTTCACCTGACAGTTCTTTTGTGAACCGCTTCCGGACCGGGCCCGGAAGCCGGTGGCGGATGGTGATGACTCCTCCGTCTGTCATTGCAGCACGGCTTTATGACATCCCGACACCGCTGCCGTGGCCATTTAACGTGCTGGTAACAATTGATCGTCGCACGCGGCCAGCTGTACGTACCCGACATCGGCGGCATTGGGGGCAAGGACCCATCCGCGGCCGGGATCGAGCTGCTCGAATTTGCGCGCGTTGACTTTTTCCTCGGTTGGACCGCTCAGCAGGATCTGGTAAGACGGCGTCTTCGAGATGCGGCTGACCAGCGACCCCGGGTCCATGTCGATGTTGAAGATGCCGGCAGCAGGATGGTTGACGATCACCCGCAGTCCCTTGTTGGCCGCCTGACCCAGGTGGCCCAGCATCGTCGGCGTGAACATCGGCAGTCCCTGGCCCGGCACATGCTTGGGGACCAGATCGAGATTGTTGATGAACAGCCAGACGGTCGGGCCGTCGAATTGCCAGCTGCCGACCTGGCCCCAGTCCGTATCGGCTGGGGGCACCCGCCGCTGCAACTGCTGGTCCAGCTGGGCCAGCCTGAGGGCCAGCTCATCGGCGTTGGTGATGTACAGGTCGGTGTCGCGGTCCATGGCTGCGGTTTCGTCCTGCATGTCTTTTTTCAGATCGACCAGCATCACCATCGTTTTATCCAGGTCGGTGCGGTTGCGCAGCACACCGCGCAGGATGTGGCGCATCGTCATGGTTTTGCCGGTCCGCGGGCCGCCGAACAGGCCCAGCAACGGTGTCTGCGCGAAATCGACAATCAGGGGAGTGATGTCGCTGCCCCGCAGGCCCAGGGCGTGCTGCTCGGCGCCCAGCGATGTGCCGTTGACCATGCCGGCCAGCTCGGTACTGGTCAGTAACGGGGGAAGAAGGCGGGGTCGGGGCGTCGAGGGCAGGTTGTGCTCGTGCACCCGGCTGGTGATCTTTGCGACGGTGTGCCGAATCTGTTCATCCAGGTCGTCCGTGCTGGCCTTGCCGTCGGTGCGGCCGACGGCAAACCGGATGGTCTCGCCCGTGCTGGCCAAGCCGCGGCCGCGGTACTGCTCGCCTACGGGAATCTTGTCGTTGGGCCGCAGCATGTCGAGCTTCTTGTTGTCCTCTTCGCGCGGGCGCACTTCGGAGGACATGCTGGCGTTGGCCAGCTTGAGCTCCCATTTGCAGGTGAGTGCGCCGAGCATGTCGGGGCTGAAGCAGGTGATGCGATCGGCGCTGGTGACCGCCACGTGCAGGCCACGGGTATCGGTGGCCAGCGCTTCGACTTGCTTGATCTGGGGGTTCTTGATCACCATGTCGGAGGTCGCATCCTTCATGAAGGTTTCCCAGCCGTCGATGATCAGGAAGATGTCGATCGGGTAGCCGTCGTTGAGCTCGCGGTCATGCGGGTCGGCGTACCGGCGGCGCCGGTATTCGTTCATCGTCAGATCGAGCTTGCTGAACAGCCTGCGACGCCGGTCGGCTACAGCGGCCAGGTCGGACAGGATGCGCGTGTTCAGCTCACGGCGGTCGCGACCGCCGATCTGGCCGACGTGCGGGAGGTCCTTGACCAGGCCCAGCTCGTCACCACCGTAGGCCAAGGCGTAGAAGCCGACCTGTTGCGGGGCGTAGCGAGATGCTGCCGAGAGGACGAAGGTGCTCATGACCAGCGACAGGTCCTCCCGCTTGGCGCCGATCACTGAAACATTCCCCTGGTCAAGGCTGTAGTTGAGCAGGTCGTGACGCAGCTGCCGGGGGCGATCGATGAGCCCCAGCGGCCACCACGGCAGCCGGCCCGGGCCAGCCTGCTGGGCTTTGTCGAGCACAGCATCGAGAGGAATCGGATCGTCCAGCGGCGGGGCCCACAATTGAGGTCGCTCAGCGGGCAGGCCTTGCTTGATCCGGAGCTGGCGGTCATAGGCGGCCAGCTGCGGCCCTACGGTGAGTTCCAGCGACCGGGGTGGGCCGACGATGACCGATTCGGCCTCAATCGTCGTGGTGACCACCGTGCCAGGGTCGGCCTTGACCGGGCCGGCAAGGAAGGACCGCACCCGCGGTTTGGCGGCGGTCACGGTACGGATGGTTTTGGTGGGTGCTTCGACCTTCTCGGGCAGCAGGGGCCCGCGGAATTTGATCGGTTCGGCGCCCGGGGCGCGGACGAAAAACCCCGTTCCTTTGAAGTTCGGGCCGTCGGGCAGGTGGAAGGCCTCCTCGGTGCCGATGATGCGGCGCGAGATCGATTGGCCGGCGACTTTCAGACCGATCTTGTACTGAGTGTTTTCCGGGATCTTCCCGATCTGTCCTTCGTCGAGGGTCTGGCTGGCGAACAGGAAGAAAATCCCGTAGCTGCGGCCTTTTCGGGTGAGGATGTCGAACACTTCGGCCATGTGCTTGTGTTCTTTGATCATCAGGGAGAACTCGTCGACGATGATGAACATCGTCGGCATCGGGGGCAGGTGTGCGCCGGCCGGGGTTTGGCGGGCGGCGTTGTACTGCGACAACTTCTCGAACGCTTTGCCCTGGATGCGCTGGCCTTCGGTTTTGAAGATGCGGCCGCGGGCATCGAGCATGCCCAGCAAGGTCTCGCCGAAGCGATCCACCAGGCTCTTTTTTTCCTCCATGTTCGACACCACGCCGACGGTGTGGGGAAAATCAGCGAAGGCGTCGAAGCCCGCTTCATCTTTGAAGTCGCCCAGGAACAGTTGGACGACGTCTGCGGAGTGTCTGGCCACCAAACCGAAGACGAGCGCTCGCAGCAGAGTCGTCTTACCCGATCCGGTCATGCCGATCATCAGCCCGTGCGGCCCGTTACCGCCGTCAGCCTCGTCTTTGAGGTCGATGATCAAGGCTGACCCATCGGGTTTGAACCCCAATGGTGCGCGCAGCTGTTCTTCCCATGGCCGGTCGGCCCACATGGCAGGGACGTCGACTTTGAGTGGGTTGTCTATCCCCAGTAGCGACTGATAGTTCTGTGCCGCTTCGACTTCGGCGCTTAGGGCGCCGCCGCCTTCAGCGTCCCATTTGGCCATCAGGCGGGCCGTATGGCGGGCGGTGGCGATGTCCATCATGTCGGGGTCATCGCAGAATGCCTTGTCAGCCCAGCGGTAGCGGGACCACTGCCGGATGTGCGGGGCGCCGGCGGTGTCGACGCAGTCGATGGACAGCACCAGTTGGCGTTGGCCGGGGTTGTGGTCGCGGTGGGGGCCGCCGGTTCCGCGGTAGGCGATGACGGTCACTCCGGCGTGGTGGGACAGGCGGGTCAGCTCGTCCTCGGGCACCGATGGGTCGTCGACGACGACGACGACGTTCACTCCGGGCTCGGTGTCGGTGTCTGGCTGGGCCACTGTGGGATCGAATGAGGGCCGGCCCTTGGTCAGTGGGGCGATCGCCGTCATGAGCTCGGCATAGTTGGTGGCCAGGTATCGGGCTTGACCGGCGCCGTCGATTTCCTCGCTTTCGGTGTGGGCGTACCACTTCACCCAGCCCCACTGGTCTTCCAGGCGGGTGGAGGTGACGGCGAGGCGGACCATGGTGGGTGCATGCCAGCATGTCAGCTGGGCGACCCAGGCGCGCAGCGCTGATGAGGTGAGGTCGCGGTCGCCGTAGATCGAGATCAGCGAGTGCCCGCGTAGGTCAATGACCTTGGGGCAGTGTGGGATTGATTGCTGGACGGTGCGCAGATGGTGCAGTGCGGTGCGGGCGACCGGTTCTTGGTCCAGTTCGGAGTCATGGGTCTTGACCTGGATCGCGTTCTTGAGTTTGACGGCGCTTCGGCCGATCCGAATCTTCAGGTAGTCGTCTTCGCGGGCGTTGCCACGTTCCCACATCCGTCGCTCACCGACATGGGCGGGCAGGTCTTCGGGGTCGGGGTGTGACCACTCGGCGAGGGCGCGCTGGCTGGCCCCGGCTTGGCGGTACTTGGCGCCGGCTTGGGACAGGTAGCGCAGATAGTCGGCGCGTTCGGCGTCGACTTCTTTCTTCGACATCTCCTGGTTGCCGCCTCCGGTGGCCTGCGACATGACCATCGAGGCCGCCATCAGACCCATGAAGATCAAGCTGGTGACGTTCATGGTGCGGGCACCGGTGACGACGAGCCAGCCGACCACCAAGAGAAGCACGCCGCCAACGATCCACGGCATTGCTTTGCGCAGGTCGTGGGTTTCGATGACGCGGGGCAACTCTGGTGGCGGGGCCAGGGAGTCTTTGACTTCGATCAGCGCAGGGCCTGGCAGTCGGCGGCGCTCTAGCTTGAATCGTTGGCGCATCGGTGTGGTCTTTCGTTAGTGCGCCACGAGCGCATCGGATTTGGACAACGTGGGGCCGGCGGTGAACAGGCTGAGCACCGCCCAGGGGATAGGGAGGGGCTCGGCGCCCATCCCTAATGTCTCGGCAGTCTTGGATGCCTGGTGCTCGGCATCTTCCATGCCGTAGCGCACGCCGAGGTCCGACAGCCAGAACAGTGCCTCTTTGGTGGTGGACTGGGGTTGTTGCCCGGTGACTTCTAGGTAGTAGCCCTGGCCGCGGGGGATGACCACGCGGGTGGCGTTCATCGGTCCGGGGTCGATCAGAGGCACTGCGGCGGCACCGGTGGGGATGGGCAGGCTCTGGCCGCTGAGCAGCCCCAGTGTTGAGGTGGGTGAGCCGGCGAGTTTGTTCCACTGGCCGCAGGTCACCGGGGCATCGACTGGGCTGAGAATTTTCAGTGGCGCGTCGGGGTAGTTGCTGGTGGCAATGGCGTGTACCGCCGGTGTTTTGGCGATTTGATCGGGTGTCAGCGAGGGCGGGTCGATCAGGCCGTAGGCGGCGTTGGCGCGCAGGATCGCGGCGATCACTGGTGAGATCGGTTGCAGCCCTTCGGCGGTGACTGCGTAGTAGCGGCGCTGGTTGTTCTCGTGGTCGGTGATCACCGAGCCGATCGCGGGGGCGGCGCCGGGGGCGGGCCAGACGAATCGGGGCGGGTCGCCGGCGTTGGCGATGAACGGCACGACCAGGGGCGGCGACTCGGGGATCAAGTTGAGCAGCTGGCGGGCGATGGGGCGGGGTGCGGGGGCGTCGACGGTGATACCGACCGAGGCGGCCACGGCGGGGTTGTTGAGGTCGATCTGGCTGCGCTTGTTGCCCCAGATCAGCCAGGTGGTGGCGCCGGCGTCACTGGTGGCCAGGATCGCCGAGTTCTCTGGAAGGCTGGAGGCGTGTCCGGGTCCGGGTGCGGGGTCACCGGCGATCACGGTGGTGCCTTCATCGGCGCCAGTGACGGCGTCGCACACGATCCAGCGTGAATTTTTGTCTGGGCTTTGCACCATGCGCTCTGGGGCGCCGAAGATTCCCATCTTGTTGCCCAGTGGGTATTTGTCGATCTCGGTGGGCTTGACGATGGTGGGCTCATCGGGACGGCCGGCGATGAGGCGGGCGCTGGCCAGGTTGGGGACGGGGTGGGCTTGATCGTTGACGATTACGTACAGGGCGTTGGTGTCGTGGTCGGCCAGGATCACGTGATTGCCTGCCGCGCCGGCACCTTTGAACATGGTCATCAGGAAGGTGCCGATGCAGACAATGACGGCCAGCGCCACTCCGACCATGGCTGCGCGGGCCTGGCGGCGCAGGGGGTCTGAGAGCATCTCGGTGTTGCGCAGCGCCACCCCGTTGGCGATGCGGCGGATCAGGAATCGCCAGCCAGACAGCTGGTGTCGGGTGACGAATCCCCAAGGCCGGTTCTTCGGTGTGGTGGGGCCGGATGAGGTCCGGGATTTGAAGCCGCGGCGTTCGGGGGGGCCGGAGGGAAAAGTCATTGTTGTCCTCCTTGCGCGGCGCCGGTAACGGTGGGTTGGCTAGCTAGGAGTTGCCGCAGCACCACCTGCACGGCGGTGGCGGCATCGTCGGCGGTGATGGTGGTGAGCAGCTCGTCCTGTTGCTCCTCGGACAGGCTGTCGAGTGCGTCGGTCGCGCCTGAGGTGTCCAGGCGGTAGTCGCGGACTTCCTGGGCATGTTTGAGCACGGTCTCGGCCGCTAGGCGCCCGTTGCCGGCGACGTCAAGGGCCGCCCGCACTTCGCCTTTGGTGTCGATGAGCGTGCGGTGGGACAGTTCGGTATAGAGCTCTCTCAGCGGCGCCGGGTCGGCCCATCGGCAGTTGTCGTTCGTGGCGGCGCGGATGCTGATCTCGACGAGCTCGTCGACGGTGTAGGACGGCATGTCGATGCGCCGGTCGATACGGGAGCGAAGGCCGTCGTTGCTGTCGAGGAACTCGTCCATTTTCGTCTTGTAGCCGGCGAAGATCATCATGATCTTGTCTTTGTGGTCGACCATGATTGTGAGAAATTCGGCGATGACGAGCGGCCCGAAGTCGTTCTTGGAGCCCGAGTCAGTCAGCGCGTAGGCCTCATCGACGAGCATCACACCGCCGCCGGCCTTTAGCAGTTCCTTGACGTGTTGCTTCACCTTGTCTTCACTGCCGCCGATGTGTTTGTCGACAAGGTCGCCGCGGGTGAGGACCTTGACCGTGTCGCCAGGCAGAACTTCGGCGGCACACAGCAGCAGGGCGATAATTTTGGCGAGTTTGGTCTTGCCAGTGCCGGTCTCGCCGGTGATCAGCATGTGCAGGGATTTGGGTGAGCCTGCCAGCCCACGGGCGGCCCGGAGTCTCTCGACCTTGAGGTTGCTCACAATCCGCGCGACTGCAGCCTTCGCCTCGGCCTGTCCGACCATGTCGGCCAGCATCTTCTCTGCTTCGGCCTTCATCGCGGCGCGTTCGCCCGCGCCGCGGGCGCGGCGATACTCGCGCTCGCCGGGTTCGGTGGCGGGGTCCCAGGGGTCGGTGCGGGCGTCGATCAGTGCCGGGGTGGTCGGCAGGATTCCGTACCCGGAGTCGCTGATGGCGCTGGCAATCTGCTCGCGCAGAGCATGATCTATGTGTGGTACCCCGTAGGCCTCGTTGAGCAGCGCGTGTGCCTGCGTGTCGTCGCCCAGGGCCCGGGCGCATAGTCCGGCGGTGAGCAGTGCCTCGGCGGTGGCTGTGGGGATGGGTCCGCGGCCGTTGAGGGTCAGGGTCTCCAGTGCCTGGTCCCACATTCCTAGTTGGGCGGTGGCCACGCCGCAGGCCACGGACATGGACTGGTGCAGGAACTCGTCGTCGATGGTGTGGGCGAGCAGCGGTTGCAGGGTGCGATTGAGGTCGTGCCAGCGCCCTGAGCTTTGGTAGATGACCGCCAGCGCCCAGCTGGCCTGTGCCGGCCACTGAGCTGTGAGTGTCTGGTCGATGACGCTGCGGGCTTGCTCATATTTCTGGTCGGCAGTCAGGGTCGCGCTGTAGGCCAGTTTCACCCCTGCTGGGCCGGGCACGCTGACCGTCGCGTAGAGGCCGGTGTAGAACACGAAGTTGACCACGTTGGGGGAGACATCGGTGGCGCGCACGAGATCGCCACATGTGTCGATGTGAGCGAAGGCGTTCTGCACTACCGCTGGGGGGATGGTCCAGTTGGTGTCTCTGGTGGACAGAGCGGCGGCCAGGCCGCGCCAGCCGTCGCACTGTTCGGGGTAGCGGGTGGTGAGTTCTTCGAATGTGGTGCGGGCGCGCGGCAGATTTGGCCTCTGCTGGCGGCCGTAAACCTCGGCGCCGAGCGCGACGCAGCCGGCGGTGAACAGTTCGGTGACTGCGGGGTCGATCATTGCGCGGGGCCTCCGAGGGCGGCTGCGGTGGCGGCGTCGGCGTGCTGCTGCACTTGTGCGAATCCTTCTTGGCACATGGCGGTGAGGACGTCGCTGAGTTGGCCTTTGAACCGGTCGAAGAGGTCATCGGGGGTGTCTGCGGCGATGATCATGCCGGTGCCGTCGAATGTCAGCGAGCCTTCGCCGTCGTCGGGGAACGGGATGGTGACGGTGTGGGTGGCGAATGATTTCAGGAGTGTGTTGACGCGGTCGAGGAAATCGTTGCCGTTGGCCAGTGCTGCGATGGTCGCGGGGTGCAGTGGGATGTCCATGGGTGATGTGCCTTCAGGAGTTGACCGTTGTAGGACTGGTGCAGACGCCCGTGCTGTTCATGGTTTCAATCTGGCACATGTTTCGGACATCCCGCGCTCACATGCTGGGTTGATCGGCGGCACCGGGGAGTTGGCGCGGCCGGGTGGCCAGTTCGGTGCTGGCTGAGCGCAAATCTGGCGGTTGGTGGTGATGTGCTCGTCGAGCTGCGAGGTGTATTAAGCGCCATCGCTGGAGGCGGCTGGCGTCTGCCGTTTGGCCATCCGGTTCATTACAGCGTTCTTGGAGGCGCTGTCCACTACGGGCGCCGGGCGGGCAGTGGTGTCGCCGACGACGCCGGGGGTTCCGATGTCTTCAACTTCGGTGCGGCTGTCCTCGGGGTATGGGCTCTTGATGGTCTTCGACTTGCCGTTGTCCATCTTGCGCCCCATGGGCATCATGCCGCCGCCCATCGATGCGCCGCCGGCACCGCTCCGAGCACCACCAGCAGCGCCGGTCGTGGCAGCGGGCTTGGCTGATGCCGGGGTTGTTGGAGGGGAGGCGGAGGCCGCGGCGGGCCGCGTCCCTGCACCGATGCCGCCGCCTTTGATGCCGCCGCCTCCGCCGGCACCTTTTCCTGCGCCCAGGTGCGGAGAGTTCAGTGCGGCGGGCTTGATGGGCGATGTCGGTAGGTGGTGCTGACCCGGGCCGCCCTTGCCGAACTGGCCGAGGCCCTGGCTGAGGGCCTGGCCGAGTTGGCCGACCGATGACAGCGGATTCGCCTTACCGAGGGATTGCATCATGGGGCCGAGGGCTCCCATGAGCGGTTTGAGCATGTCCTGGGACTTGGAGTTGACGTCGTCGGCGGAATGCTTCTTCTTGTTCTTCGTCGGGTCGTCCGGTTGCGGCTGGCCGGGCCCGTTGGGGTTCAGCGCGGGGTCGGTCAGTGCACCCGGTGGTGTGCTGACCAGTTGCCCGGTGCCCTGGTATCCGGTGGCCGACGCTGACGCCTGCTGCTGCTTGGTGGTCAGTGCGGTATCGAAAGCGTCGACGAGCCCTTGGGCCATTCCGCCGGTGGCGGCGTTTTCGGCGACGGCGTCCGAGTAACCCTGTTTGAGCACGGTCCATTCCACCGATGGCCCCACGCCTTGGGAGACCATCTGGTGCGATAGGCCGGCTGCGGTAAAGCCGGCGGACAAGGCGGCGGCATGCGTGGCCACGCCCTGGGTCCAGGCCATGGCGTTGCTGATGCGGGCCATCAGCGGTGGGTGCAGTGCTGATTGGCCCGAGGCGATCAGATGGGTCTGCGCCAGGAGCAGGTTCTCGGTGGCGGCGTTGGCCTGAGTGGCCACCGCTTCGGCGCGGGATGCGGCACTGGTGACCGGGCCTACGCCGGCGCCGGACTCGAGTAGGCGAGCGAGCTGTTCGCCCTCGTGGCCGCTGATGTCGGGGATGTCTTTGAGGGCGGGTGGCGCGGCCGGCGGGGGTGGTGCTGCACCGCTGGTGCCGGCCACAGGGCCCGCGGGCGCGGCACTGACGGGTGCGCCGTACGCGGCGGCATTCTGGGTGTCGGTGGCCCGGTATGCCTGGGCGTTGCCGCTGACCGTGTCGGCAGCGGAGAGGGCCTGCCCGCTTCCCGCCTTGAGATGTTCGGCCAGCCAGCCCTTGCGGGCATTGAGGTTGCCGACCATGGCCTTGGAGACAGCGTCATCGCCGCAGGCGGCAGCGTCGGGCCCCAGGTCGGCATTGAGCAGTGCAGCGGTGCAGCGGAACGCTTCGGCGACCCGGTGCAGGCCGTCGGGGTCCAGGTTGAGTCCGGTCATCGCAGTCTGGGGCTACACCGTCGGGTATTGGATGCCGGCGTAGTTGGCCGCACCTTCGGCGTCTCGGCTTGAGTAGGCCGCAGCGTGCTCGGTGAACCGTTCGGCGTGCTTGCCGAAGTCCGCGGCCTTGGCAGTGGCGGCTTGGTCGGCGGCGACCATACCGCGCAGGATGCCGACGGCGACCGGGTAGCCCATCGGGCCGTGAGTGGCGACGACACGCTGCACTTCGTCGGCAACACGAGGGGACATGGCGGCGACCCGGTTGGCCAGTTCTGTGTAGCTGTCGGCCGTCTTGAGCAGGTCGGCGGGGTTGACGTTGAGCTGGCCGGGGCTGTTGTTGGTGCCGTGCTGCGGGTCGTGCGGGTCGGCTGGCGCATTCTTGTCGTCGGTGTCGGCTGGCTTGGGTGTGTGGTTGGGTTGGTAGGAGGCCGGGACGGTGCTGCCCGGGGGCAGCGGCCGGTTGTCGGGGTACCACACGTGAGGGTCGTTGGGGGATTGAATGTAGTTGGGGCCGTGGGCAAGTGGGGCTGGTCCCAGTGTTTGGTTGGGCGGGGTGATGATCACACCGTCATCGCCGTGCAGCTTTTCCAGCGTCGACTCCGGCAGATGCGAGCCGTCTACCTGGCGCTCGCTGATGTACGGAGGGTAAGGCGGCAACGTCGACGGGGGCGAGTAGGGCTCAGCGGGCGGCAGCAGCGGCTCGGGTGTCGTCATAGTGATGTCCTCCCAATGGATTTCGATATCGACGAGGCGTCAGCGGGGTCAGGGGACCAGGGGGCCCGGTGGGGTGTTGAAGGCGATGCGGTGTTTGCCGTCCGGTCCGATCTCTTCGGTGACGATATTTCCGCCGCGCGGGTAGGTCCAGGATGTTGTGCCTGGTCCACAGATGGACCGATTCGCGTCAGCGCTTGGCAGCCAGCACGCCGTGGGATTTCCCTCTGACGGGCCCAGGGGGTGTATCTCGGTCTCTTCGGTTTTCAGGTCCTTGATGACGTAGCGGCCGGCTTTGTCGAAGTAGGACACCTGTTTGGTGTCGGGCGGGCAGATGCGCTTGACATCGCCATCTTCGGTGCCGATGTAGCAGATGAACGGGTTCGCCTGGCCGGGCGGGGGCGGACTGGGATCTTTGTACGCGTCTGGGGTGTTCGGGAAGCCGATGGAGTTCATACGTGCCGCGCCAGCGCGGTCGGCGGCGGTGTAAGCGGCGGCGTGCTCGGTGAACCGTTCGGCGTGCTTGCCGAAGTCCGCGGCCTTGGCAGTGGCGGCTTGGTCGGCGGCGACCATACCGCGCAGGATGCCGACGGCGACCGGGTAGCCCATCGGGCCGTGAGTGGCGACGACACGCTGCACTTCGTCGGCGACACGAGGTCCGATCATGCTGGCGCGGGCCGCGAGATCCTTGTACTGGTCGGCCATGCGTTCCAGGGTGCCCGCCTGGACGTTGAGTTGTGTCATCGCTGAGCCCTCAGTCCTTGCTTAATAGTGGATCGTAGCGCTGCAGGAACGCTGCTTGGCCGCACGTGACGAGTAGTTCGGATAGTCCAGCGCCGCCGAGTGGGCGCAGACGAGATTCGTCTGCGTAGACATCGGCCGCCTCACCGTTGGTGTACACCGAGTAGGACAGTGCGTCGGGGTCGGTGGCGGCGGTAGTGATCACGTTGTCGTCGTCGTCGACGAATTGGCCGACAATGATCTCGTGCATCGGGTTAACCTCCGGTTTATCCGATCAGCGCCGCGAGCGCCGAATCCATTTTGGCTGTGGGTATTTCGGTGATGCACTGGTTGCGCAGGTCGCGGACTGCGGCATCGTCGCGGCCGTCGAGGGCCGCCGCCAAGGCCACTTGCCACAGGTCCTGGCGGTCCGTGTCGTACCAGAGTCCTTTGCGGGCGATCTGCAGTGCGGCCGCGTGGTTTTCGTTTTGGTGGTAGTGGCTGGCCAGGGTGACCGCTGTTTCGGCGACGCGGTTGCGGATGCGCTCGCGCAGTTCGGTGGCCCAAGCCCACTCCTTGTCTCCGACGCCGCCCAGCGGTGCTCCGGTGACCAGGTTCATCGCTGCCGCCAGGTGGGACACCGGGGTTGTGGGGATGATGGGTTCGACGAGCCGGTCGAATTCCATCCAGTCGGAGCGCACCTCGGGCAGCAGCAGGAATTTTGTGTCGGAGGTTCCGCGGGGGCGTTGAGGCAGAGCGGGGGGCCCGCCTGGGTGCGTGTCGCCGAGCGAGCGGCGAAGGAGTGACATCGCCGAAGTGAGGGATTGCACCGATGTTCCGCCGTTGTAGACGGCACCGACGATTTCCTCGACGCTCGCTCCGGAGGATCGGCGCCACTGCAGGAAGGCCACCAGCTCGCAGTGGCGTTTTGCCCGGTCCTTGGCGGGAGGTCCGGGATGTGGGGGGGTCAGCGTGATTTGCCCCAGCAGGGTGTTCCAGATTCTGGCGACTTCTACCGTTTGGGTCGCCGGCAGGGGCGGTTCAGTGGCCTGCGTGCCCGGTGACGCCGCGACCAGCTGCGGGCCGGCGGGGGCGGAAGCTGTTGTCGGCGGGGTGGTTTGGATCGGATCGTCTTCGTCATGGTCGTCGATGGGCTCTGCTGTGGCGATCGCGGCGGGTGGTGCGTCGGGGTCGGCGGCGGCCGGGTCGGCCCACACGGGGCTATGCGGTTCGTCCACGTCCCAGGCTGTGGAGTTCGGGTCGAAGTAGTCGTCGTAGCCGAAGTCGTCGGGCGCGTGGGTGGTCTCGGTGGGCTCGACGAGTGCCGGGGAGGGGTCCGCCGGCGCGGGAGCTGGCGCTGGGTCGGTGGCCTCGGGGCCGGCAGGAGCTGCGCCTGTCGCCGGTTCGGTTAGCCAGCCTGGCCACTGCTTCATGGCGGCACTGGTGGGGATGATCAGAGTGACATCGGTGGGGTTGGCAGGGCGGTCCTCGTTGAGGATCTGGCCGGTGTGGTCTTTGTCGCACGTGATCACCCATTTGGTGGTCACCGCCGCGTCGGCTCCGAGATCGATCAGGATGCCGCTGCTTGAGCCTTCCACGATCTGGGTGCGCTCGGCATAGCTCAGGTGTGGTCCGAGGATCAACACGTCGGTGCCCGGGACGTGTCCGGCGGCGACGCGGTGGATGCGGCGGGTCAGGGGCCCGTCCCACACATCGGAAGAAGCCCCGATGGTGGTGCTGGGGTGGGTTGCCAGCATCTCCACTATCCAGCGGCTCACCAGGGCTCGGGCGGTGTCGATGTCCCCCGAAACGCGGATTCGTGAGAATGCGGCCAGGTTCAGGACTAACAGGTCGCCGGGGCCGGTAATGCCGAACCCCACCGCGTATACGGGGTGGTCCGGATCGGGTGGCAGGTCGGGATTGACTGTGGTGCAGTCGATTTCGGAGGCATTGTCTCCCGCTGGACGCCAGGGGTGCGGCAGCGGGGTTTTGAGGGATTCGACGAATGTCACCTTGAGCGTGTCGCGGCGCACGGTGATCACGCCGGGTTGGCTGGGTCGCGGGCTCAGGGCGTACAGCGACTCCAGGCGGCGCACGGCTTGCTCGGCGCCGCCTTGCCCGTACCACCACGATGTGATGGCGCTGCTGCTCAAGGCAGTTGACATTCGTTTTCCCTGGTTTCAGTCGTCAGGAGCCGGACGGGTCGGGTGGTGCGGATGCGCCGTCGCCGCCGAAGTCGGAGGTCTCCAGACCGCTGGAGGTGGTGTTGGATGCGGCGTTGGTGCGGCCGCCCGAGGAACCGGATGAGGATGCCGCTGCTGCCCCGGTAGTCGCCCCGCCACCGCCACCGCTGGAACCGTTCTGGCCGTGGTTGGAGCCGTCGGAGGTGGAGGAGCCGTCGGTTCCGGTTCCTGTTCCGGTCGAAGGCGTTGAGGCGAAGGGGTCCGGACTGGTTCCGGGGGTGTAGCTGGCTGTGGTGACCGGCGTCGTGCCGGGTGTCGGTGCAAAGG
This sequence comes from Mycobacterium sp. FW102-FHT13B02, assembly GCF_058790275.1. Taxonomy (NCBI): domain Bacteria; kingdom Bacillati; phylum Actinomycetota; class Actinomycetes; order Mycobacteriales; family Mycobacteriaceae; genus Mycobacterium; species Mycobacterium sp. FW102-FHT13B02. The sequence goes on along the minus strand of NZ_JBYTCM010000007.1, from coordinate 45,338 downwards.
GGTCAGCTGCCGGCGCGCCACCGGCCCCGCCTGCGCCCGCGGGGCTGTACGCGCCGGTCATGGCGTAGGGGTCCGCCCCACCCATACCGCCGCCGAACGGGCTGCCCATGCCGCCACCCATACCGCTGCCGAACGGACTCATCATGTCGCCCATCCCGCCCATGCCGCCGCCACCGCCGCCGAGCAGTGACGACAGGATGTCCATCAGCCCGGAACCGCCCGAGCCGGAGCCGCCGCTGTCGCTGCCGCTGCCGCTGTCCTTGCTGGACCCGTTGTCCTTGCTGTTGCTGTTGTCGCTGCTGCCGTTGCTGTTGCCCTGGGCTGCTTGTTGGCCGGCTGCTTGGTTGGTCGTGGCCGCGGTTTGGACCGTGTCGGTGGACTGGCCTTGGTATTTGGCGATGATCGCGGCGATCGCCGCTTGGCCGGCCGGGGATTGAGGGTCGGGAACTTGGGCGATCTCGGCGGCTTCGGCCTGGCTGTTGGCCGCGACGTTGTTGGCTCCGGTGACGTTGGTTTGGGCGCTGGTGTTGGTGGCATCGCCGGCGGCATCTGATGCGCCGGCCATGCCGTCCAGGGGTTTGTTGTCGAATCCGGTGGCCTGAATGTAGGGGCCCATGACGGCATCGGAGAAGTTCGCGCTGATGACCCCGGCGCGAACGTCGCGTTCCTGTTGGCCGAGGCCTCGGCTGTACTGGGACAGTTCGCGGAATCCGCTGCCGTCGGCGGGGCTCTTGCCGAATAGGTCGTAGTAGCTCTGGTGCTGGGCTTGTGAGTCGAGCTCGAGCTGCTCAATGGGTGAGGTCATGCGGTCCCTCCATCGGTGCTGGCTCCGGCGAGAGCCGGGGTGGGCGTTCCGTTGCTTTGCGTGCTTTTCGGTGTCGGTGAGCTGGGTGTGATGGGCGCGGCCGCAGCGGGGTGGGCGGCGAGTTGGGGAAGTCGCTGCGTCTTCTTGTAGCCGAGCTGGTCGAGCTGATCGGCGGAAATCGCTTGGCCTTTGATGGCCGCGGTGCGTGCTTCCTCATAGAGGTCGCGGGCTGCGGATGCCGCCGCGAGCAGGGTGGCGTATTCCTCGAATGCGGCGCCGACGTTGCCGACGAGTGTGGTTTGTGTCTTCATCAGATCGGCGTATGCGGCTTCGGCGGCGGCGCGGCCGGTCTTCTTCTTGGGTGCCATGGGGAGTTCTCCTGTTTGGTGCTGCGGGGTCGGCGGTGTCGCGGACATATCGACTCTGCCTCACTGACGAGGAAGTGAGCACCTGGAGTCGCGAATTTCCACGGCGAATCCGGCGGCTCGTGCCCGTGCAAACCAGCCTTGAACCACGGCGGTTTTTCCGGTCGTGGGGCTGTGGATATGCCGCGGTCCGGTCGCCGTCCCCGCCCCGTCGAGAGCGGGCTGGCTGCGCGTCCCCGGGCTGTTCTGTTGTTCGGACATGGGCTCGCTCATTTCTGTCAGTTGATGTGGAGTTTTCGGGCCTGCAGCAGTTCGTAGGGGTCGACGTCGACGTCGTCTACGGCGCAGCTGTCGTCGAGGTCCCGGTGCGGGATGACCAGCCGCTCTGTGCCGTCATCGTCGTCGGTCACGTACGGGTCAGCGTGAACGTATCGCCAGGTTGTGACACCGTCAACGGATAGGTCGACCAGGTCGCCTTTTTCTAGATCGTTGGCGGCGATGGTGACCGGGGGGCCGTACTCGTCGTCGATTCCCGGTAGGTAATCGTCGGCGAAGCCGTCGACGGGCTGGCCGAAGGACGCGCCCTGAACGGATGCGGGGTTCTCGCTCGCCGGCGGTCCTGTCTCCAGGGAGTCGGGTTCGTCGTGGTCGTCGTCCATGGTGGGCCGGCGCTCGCCGGTGCGGGGGCGGATGTATTGGTCGCTGAGTTGGTCGAGGTCGGGGCGATCGGCGGCCTTGACGATCTCGGAATTACGGATCGCGGCGAACGACATTTCCGCGTACTGCTCAGGGTCCTCGGGGTCGTAGCCGCGCAGTGCACTGTTGACGACGCGGCGAGGCCAGAAGCTGTCCACATTGTTGAGCGCAGCGAGGACCTCGCGGTCCGTGTCGGAGAGCTTGGCTTCCTGCTCGGGAGTGGCCGGGGGCGTGGGGGTGTAGAACACCTGGATTTCGCGGAAGGTGCCGTCGGGCAGCTGCACGGTGCCCCGGCCTTTGATTCCGGGCTGGATGCGGGTGCCGGCGGTGGCGTCGCCGAACATCATCAGGGCGGCGTCCTTGGACCGCAGGCGGCCCATAGACACTCGCAGTGAAGTGTTGTCGCGGGCTTCACCTTCGATGAACTTGGTATCGGGCCGCTGGATACCGATCGCCATGTGGATGCCCACCGCGCGGGAGGTGCGCAAGATGGTGTTGACGTCTTCCTCAGTCGGCGGTGCGCCCTTGTCAACCGAAGAGTTTTTGAAGCGCAGAAAGAAGCGTTTGAGCTCCATTACGAGGTTCGCGAACTCGTCCGTTACCACGATGATCGGATCGAAGTCCTGTGCTCGGTTCGGGTTGATCTTCACCTGCTCCATGCGGTCGCGCATGGTGTCGGCGATGTACCGCAGTGCGGACGCGTGCCCCACCATCCCGTCGTCGTCGAATCCTGCGGTGACGAGCGAAAAGTTTGGATTGTCGTGCAGGCCTTGGCTGTCGACTGCTTTCGGGTCGATCCATACGACGTTCATTCCCAGGCGGGCGCACTGTTTGCCCACGGTCATGAGCAGTGATGTCTTGCCGGTGGAGGTGGCACCGGAGATCAAAAAATGTGGGCTTTGGGTGAAGTCCCAATAGATGTGGTTGCCGTAGGCGTCGACGGCGAACGGAATCTTGGCATTTTTGAACAGCTTGCGGATATTGGCGCGGGTGACCTCAGGGAATTCCAGGGGCGGGGACACCATGGTGGGCAGTCCGGGGTAGCGCACGAAGCGGGCACGCCGGGAGGGCAGTGACCATTCAGCTTCCCAGGAGCCACCGAGCGAGTCGGCGACCATGCCTTCGATCACGCCGCGGCGGTAGCCGTTGGACACCTTGGTGTTGAGCATGAATTCGACGGTGAATTCTTTGATCCGCTCGGCGATTCGGTCTGCTTCGGTGGTGGCCGCGCGCTGGGCCTGATCCGGGTCGGGAACGTCGACGTCGGTTCCGACAACCGGGTTGCCGTCCTCGTCGATCACCAGGGGCGGGTCGTTCATGACGATCGAGGGAATCGTGGCGGTGGTGTCGAACCAGAAGGCCACCAGCGGCGCCAGGACCGCTTCGGCGCCGCCGATCGGGTCGGCTTCGACGACTTGGGATTCAGTGGCCAGCAGGGTCCGGGTCAAGGGCTGATGCTCGAGGGTGTAGGTGTGGCCGGTCGTGTCCAGCAGGACCGCGCACACTTCGGCGGTCAGTTCGTCGCCGATATTGCGGGGATGCTGTCCGTAGAACAGCTTCACTTTGGCGGGGTAGGCGTCTTCGCCGCGCGGGTAGCAGCAGGTGACGGCACGGACGCGGCCCGCACGCAGGTCGGGCCAGTTGAGGGCGGGGGACAGCAGGTACGTGATGACGTTGATTTGGCGGGTGATCTTGCCGCGGGCGTAGGCCCAGCGGACGAACTGTACGTAGGCCCAGCCGCCAACGCCGAGGACAGCGACCAAGAGCAGCCGGCCCAGTAGGACGGTGGCAGCAGGTCCGGCCCAACGCAGCAAAACGCCGGCGGCGACGAGCAGGACCGCGGTGGCGGCCAGAATGAGTGGGATGGTCGGATAGGTTTCGCCGGCCCATTGTTGGCCGGGGCGGGTGTGGCCGAGGTGGCCGCGGCGGGCCCGGTGGTTGGACATAGCCAGCATGGCCCACCAGATGCCGGCGAAGGCGGTGATGGCCAGGGGTGCGGCGATGAACAGCAGCCAGAAGGAACCGACGCCGACGCCGGCGACGGTGGCGATCGGGTCTGCCGACGGGGGCAGCAAGTAATTGCGTAGCGGGGACGGTCGGTAGAGCACGCTGGCCACGGCAGGCCAGATGACGGCGTAGCCGATGATGGCGATGACAGCGAGCGCGGCGAGGGTGATCCATTGCCAGCCCTGGGCGGCTTTGCGTCGTTCAGCGGAGGATTCACCGGGGATGTAGGGGCGGTTGAGCTCGTCGCTGTAAGTGGCGTACGGACGTCCAGCGGTATCGATGCTGGCAGCTGCGGCCAGAGACTTTCCCGCGGCGGCGACAGGGCGATTGCCGGGCCGCACGGCGAGGGCTTTGGTGGGGGCTGGTTTGGTGTTGCGGGCCATCACTGACCGCTCCCTGCCGGCGGGGCTGCGGTATCGGCGGCGGCCGGGGCGGGGGCGGGGTCCTCGGTTGCGGCGGCAACGGGCACCACGTTGATGACCTTCCATCCTTCAACGCCCATGTCCACACGGATCTGCACCCGGGTGTTGTCGCTGTAGTCGACGACGAAAGCCATGGTGCCGGGCTGGTGATCGGTGGGGCCTGTCACCGACTGCACGGTGGCAGCGTTGACGTTGCGGATGTCGGTGAGGCGGTATTGAGCCTGCAGTTGAGCTGAGAGGTCTGGGGCAATCCGGGCATACCATCCGTCGAATCCGCCCGCGGGGGAGGCGAAATTGGCGGCGAAGCGCTGGACGGTGGCGCGGGCTCCCTCCACCGATGAGTCAGGGGTCAGCTGGGCCGGATCATCTTGGGGGAAAGGGCTGCTCGGTGTGGGGTTGGCACCACCGTCGGGTACTGGTGCGGGCGGTGCGCTGCTGGCGTGGGGAGTCCTGGACGTGTCGGTGGGGTCGCTGGCGGTGTGGGTGCCGTGCTGCCAGGCAAGTCCGGCGATCGCGATGGCGGCGACCACCAGGCCCACCTTGGTGCGCAGCGGAATTCGGCGCAGCAGCACACGCAGCCGCCGCCAGCCTCTGCGAATCGCGGAGCTCACCTGTGGTGCTCTGGTCATGGTGGACGGTCCCTTTCGTGGAATGCGTTGTCGCGCAGGATAGATCGCTGGTCGTCAAAGTCGAAGAGTTAGGCGTGTCTGCGGCGCCTTCAATTTGCGCTGGTGAATGTCGGCGGCGATCCCGGGCATGGTCGGCCGGGCCGGGCAGCTCATGTTCACCAGCGTGCACTACCACTGATCGGGACTGGCCCGGTCGGAATACTGTGGGCGAGAGTCCACGGCATTGACCAGATGACCAGCAGAATCAGTCCGAGCACCACGAGGTGCTTGACGGCCTTTGAAAGGTGGGCAGTGGCGAAGGTGTCGGTGCCCACCGGGTGACGCCAAGCCGCCCAGGACCCGACGATGATTGCCACGACGGCCGCGCCCAGTGCAACGAGACCGAGGACGCCGGCCCCGTCGAACACCGGCCTGGGGATCAGTTCAATATTCCATACATGCATAGCGAATTCCTGTCTCAGAGAACGCGTTTGATGGCGAGGAATTTCTGCGGGAAGGGGGATAGTTTTACCGGGACACCGAAGTCGTAGGCCTCGACGACGGTGGTGGGGTTGACAACCATCTGGACGTGTCCGGGTCCCCATCGGCCGGTGGAGCTGTCCTGCTCAAGATTGCTGTATACGAGATCGCCGGGCTGGACGGCGTTTCGGGGAACGCTGCGCCCGACGTCGACCATGAACCAGGTGGTGCGCGGCAGGACGATGCGGTGGTTGGACGCCTGGTAGATGGCGAAGCGGACTAAGCCGCTGCAGTCGAAGCCTCCGCCTGTGGGTCCGTCGAGGCTTCCGCCGCCCCAGACGTAGGGCAGCCCGATCTGGCGTTCTGCGTCTTTGGCTGCAGCAACCCCGGCCGCGGTGCCGGCGCGAGGCTCGGATGTGGCGGTGTTGTTGTTGGGGTCCTCGACGAGAGCGCCGCAGACGTCGCGGCCGCTGTTGTCTTCGACGGCCGCCGGAGGCGCTACCCCGCCCGATGAGGCGATGACTTCCTGCAGGTGGTCGTGGTAAAAGACGGTCGCGCGCGGAACAAAGGCGGCGTACGCGTCGGGAAACGCCGAACCCTGGACGGCCTGGGCCGCGGCGGTCGGTGCCATCGCTTGCCAGCCACCGACTTTCAACAGCCGGTCGTAGAACTTTTGCGCGGCAACCCCGGGCGTCATGAGGTCGCGAATCGTCCCCCACCAAGGCTGCTGCTGGAAGATACCCACCGACAGGTGATCGTGGCCCTCGCCTTCATGTGGAATCGACATCGATTCCGGCACATTGGGATTGGCGAGGTTGCGCAGACTGGACTCCTCCATGGAGGTAGCCAGAGCGATGATGATCCCCTTGTCGGGGACCTTCATGCGCACGCCGGTGGCGATGACGGCCTTGCCGTTGGCCAGTGGGCCGGCGCCGAACGAGACCCCAGGGGTGGCGCTGACGCCGTGGTCTTGCAGCTGCTTCTGGCATTGCGGGGTGATGACCGCGGCGGTGTTGCTGATGCCGCCGCCACCGCCGAGGACGACGAGCAGTATCAGCGCGCCGGTGAGAATGAATGGTGCAAGCACGGCGAGCGCGGCGTACACCTTGCGACGGTGCCGCCATACGGTGCGGGCGAATGCAGCCCATTCCATCGGTTCCACTACGCGTTACCTGTCAGGCGCTCTCGGACATGGCGTAGCGGCCGTCGGCGCCGCGGGCGGCACCGCTGTAGGCCAGTTCCCGGTCCTGTGAGTTGGATGCGCGGCGGCGCTGCTGCATGATCTGCCATGCGGCCTGCAGACTGCCCGAACGCTGACCGGCCGCGGGCTGCGCGGTGCTCGGGGTTGCACCGCCGCCGGTGCTCGGCGCCGATTCGTTCCCAGTTCCGTTGTCGGGCAACGTTGTCGGCTGTGCGGGTCCGCCGGTCGGGCCCGCGCCGGCGGAGCCGGCCGAGTCGGCGTCGACATTGGCGTGCCCATCGTCGCCGCTGCCGGAAGAATCGGCGGAGCTCGTCGAGGATTCCGAGTCCGAGTCCATGCTGACCGGCCCCCGGGATCCGGCGCCGCCTCCGGAGCCGCCGCGCCGGTCCCAGCCCATTCCTTCGCTGATCTCCTTTTTGATGCGGGCGGCGTCAGCTGCCTTATGCACCAGTTCTTTGAGTCCGCCGCCGCCGGAGGCGTTGAAGGTGCCGCGTCCAAGGGTCGAGGCCATGTTGTCGCGGCCGCGGGTGAACATCTTGTGCAGCGGGCCAAAGAACGCGAAGCCGATCGCCAACACGAACGAGGTCAGGTAGAGCGCTTCGATCGGGGAGCCGCTGTAGCGGTGGAACACCGAGTCCAGCACCACGTTGTAGGCGCCGAATCCGCCTGTGTAGACGATCATGGCCAGGTATGCCATGACGCAGTCCAGGACGGTTTTCCAGGCGAAGACCGTTGGGCCGCCAGGGATAACGCCAATCATGAACGCAGGTGGGGCCAGGGCCGCGTACAACATCGCCTGCACTGCGCACCGGACGACGTGCCAGACGAAAAAGCATGCGAACCCGATCAGGACCAGTCCCAGAAGCCATGCCACGCCGATCGCGACCAGGATGGTCCCTGGGAAGCCCATCGTCCGGTCATGCATGGCTTTGCCCTCTTTGGAGTCGCAGTTCTGCATGTCGTCTTTGAGGTTGTCGCCGTGGTCGTTCTTGATGCCGTTGGTCCAGGCCTCTTGGCATTTGCGGGAGATGGAGTCGCTGACGCGGCCGAAGTTGATCATTTGCGTGGGGGATCTGACGAAGCGGTCGGCAAGTTGGCTGACCAGGCCATCGACATCGGCCTTTCCGTCGCCGGAGTGGAAAGCGCCGCCTGACACGGTGGTGGCGATGCCTAGACCGGTATCGCGGCCCTGTGCCAGCCACCCATTGGACCCGAGCAGGTCTGCAAGCGGGTTGGCGAAAATCGTTGCGGCCAAACCGATCATCATCATGGCCATGACGATGTGTGAGACGGCTTTGGCGACTTTCCCGGCGAGCGCGGTGATCACCACGACGACGGCCAGGATTCCCAGGGCGATCGGCAGGAGACCGACTTGGTCCATCGCCTTGTTGATGCCGTCGCCGATCGTCTGGAACGGTGTGGTGAACAGATCGAGCCACTGGAATTGCAAGCAGAACTTGATGATCCAGAGCCCGGTCGCCCAGATGATGAGCGCGTTTTCGTAGAAGATGGAGTCGATCCAGGCGAACAGCCCGTTGGCGGCGCCGCTGGGAGTGGCGTTTCCTTGGTTAAGGGTGAGGGTGTACTTGGCGATGGGTACGCCCTGAGTGTCTTTGATGCCCATCCATGCGATGAGCGGGTCGCCGGGTGCGTCCGACGCACCGGTTCCCGAGTCGGCCCATGCGTGGCCGGCGGCGAGCAGGATGGCAGCGCCGATCAGCACGGTGGCCGTGAGGATCCAGTGGCGTCGGCACCAGCGCACCAACAGCCAGGGAGTCCAGGCGCGCGTCCAGGCCGCGTAGCGGGCCAGCTGCTCCTGGTCGAGGCTCAGCGTCGGAAAGGTCATAGCCGGCTCCCGGTGGTGGCGGTGCATCCGGAAGCTCGGGCGGCTTCGGCGTCATTGACATGTGTGCGGTAGAACGCCGCCGCTGCGGGGATTTCGGCGGCGTACGGGTCGGGGGTGGTTGCGCGCTGGACTAGCTGGGCGAGGCGGGCCGGTGGCGATGTCTGCCAGTCGGGGACCGTGCGCATGGCCACGTAGAAGGCGTGGGCGGCGCCGCCGGGTGTCATCAGGGTGGCGGTCGGTCCCCAGCCGGGTGGCTGTTGGAGCAAGATGCCCACTCCGAGGTGATCGCTGGCCAGGGCATCGTGCGGAATCGTCAGGGAGGCGGGCACGTTCGGGTTGGCCACGATCTGCAACCTGGTCTCGGTCAGGGCGGCGGTCAGGGCCGTGGTGATGCCGTGCTGATCGATGCCCATGTCCAGGCCGGTGGCGATCACCGTGGTGCCGTTGGCGGTCGGCCCGGCCGCCGCCGGCGGGCAGTGCTCTGTGACTGCGATGTCGGTGGAGCCGGTGGTGGTGGCGAGCTCGGCGCCTGTAGCCGCCGCGGCAATGGTGCAGACGGCGGCAATCGCGATCCGGATGCCTGTGCTGGTGGGTTTCATGCGCGGGTGCTCCGATGACGGGTTAGGCGACGTTGTCGCGCTGTTCGGGGGGTGTGGTGGTCATGGCCAGGCGGCGGTGTTGTGACGACGGGCCGAGGACCTTGATGCGGCCGATGCGGCCGCGGGCGTCCTTGAGGTAGCCCTCGCCTTCGCGGCCGGGAATAACCCTGTTGTCGGCACCTTTGGGGGAGGTGTTGGTCATCAGGTCGTTGAGGATGTGCTCGCTCTTGTCGGGGTCGATGCCCAGCCAGTTCAATGAGCGGCGGGCCAGCGGCTCGGAGCGGTGGCGCATGGCGATCCGGATGGGGATGAGGTCCAGCGCGGTGTTGGTGGGGTAATCGTTGACCGGGTCGTGGCTGCCCAGGATCAGGGACGTGTTGTCTTTGCGGCCGTCACGGATGATGCGGGTCACTGCGGCCAGGCCACGTGGAGAGCTGGTGACGTGGTAGGCCTCGTCCATCACCACTGCGCCGACGCGGTTCTTGTTGTTGCCGAACGCTTGTCGGCCGATCTCGGCGGCCAGGCCGTAGATGGCGCGGCCGAAAACCTTGGATGGGTCGAGCGGTTCGGCGGACTTGATTTCCTCCTGGGTCGGGACCTCGACACGGTTGGTGCGGATGACGATGCCCTGAGCGTTGAGGTCCATCGGCGGCAAGTTGATGTCCATCAGGGCGGACGCGTAGCGCCGGGTGGACCAGAAGGACAGGGCGCGGCAGAGTTCGGACCAGCCCATCGGCAGGGCGCGGCCGTCGCTCATCCGGCCCTCGTCGACGCCGCGTTGAAGAACGCTGAGCATCTCGGGGATGGAGCGCAGTCCGTGTTGGGGGTGCAGCAGCTCGCCGAGGGTCAGTCCCATGGGGGAATCTGGCGGGCATCCGAACAGGGGCAGCAGCAGCTCGACGGCTTTTTCGACGCCGATGTCGGCGGAGAAGATGCGCAGCGGGTCCATCGACCACTGCGGGGAGTACAGGTCGACGATGACGTGCCGGCCCAGGGTCTTGGTGGGGTTGGCATATTCGCCCTGGTCGGTTCGGTCGATCGCGAGGTATTGGCCGCCGTTGTCGATCAGGGCGAACAGCAGTGTGAGGATGGCCCAGGTCTTGCCGGCGCCGAGTTCGCCGCAGAACGCCACTGAGGGGGAGGCGTCTTTGATGGCCTCGCGCCACCAGGCCAGGTGCACGGGCTGACGGCGTCGGCTGGAGAGGTTCTCGGCGAAGATCGGTCCGGTGTCGTCGCCGACCACGTTGGTGGTGCACGGGACGCAGGCGGCGGCGTGTTCGCTGATTGTCTCGTGGGCGTAATCGGAGACGATTTTGAGGTTGTGCCCGCCGGGGTTCATGGCTGCCCATGCCTCGCGCTGCCCGCCGGGAGGGGCGACCAGCTTGATGCGCTTGTTCTCGAATCCTTGGGCCAGGGCGAGTGCGTTGTGCTCGCATTCGGTCCTGCTGCTGGAGCCCACCGCGAAGAACGGCGTCAGCAGGACGGCGATCTCGCTGTCGTTTTTCTCCAGCAGGCCGACATATTCGGCGAGATCGTCGCGCTGATCGAACAGGACATCTTGGGCGAAGCTGATTTCGGCGTCGCGTTCGCCCAGCTGTTCGGTGAGCCGCTTGAGTTTCTTGTTGATGTTGGTGACGGCTTGCTCGCGCGGGACTTTGTTGATGCGCACGGCCCAGTCGACGTTGACGAGGAACTTGACTTCTCTACCGCCGATCTTGCGGCGTCGCTCGATCCGGTCGGCGATTGTGAAGAATTCCGCGCCGGGGAAGAGCATGCCGTCCGCTGGCAGGGATTCGATGGCCATGAGCGTCTGGTAGGACTCTGTGGCCCCGACACGGCCGGGCCGGGTGATGTGCACCATCTGGGCGAAGCTGCCGGGTAGCCATTTGCGTTCGGTGCCGATGCGCAGTCCCTCATCGAACTGCGCTACGCCGAATGCACCGGCCGGGGCGCTCACGTTGGAGGTCACCGCGTCGGGGAATACCTCGGTCATCTCGCTGCGAGATAGTGCTTGGTCCCAGAGCCAGACCTTTTGTGCGGTGGTCAACGGACGGAAGTCGAAGACGCTCGGCAGTTTGGCGACGATGTCAGCGGCCTGCTGGAACGCTCTGACCATTTCCTGGCGGTCGCGCTCGCGGGAGCGCCGGGCGCCGCCAAGGCCGTCGCTAACTTCAGGGGCGGTCACCGGGAAGCTCAGGGTGAAGATGCGTTCGGTGGCCTGGCCCTGGGTAGCGAAATGGGCGTACTTACCTTCGCACTCTTGGCGCCAGGAGGGGTGTGTGCTGGGGTCCACGCCATCGGCCATGGCGGCGGCCATGATGCGGTCCGGGCACATCGCCGCAACTGGAGCTGTGATCAGGGAGTTGTTGGGCAGCTTGTGGAACAGGTTCTTGTGGTGGACCAGGGTTTGGTATTTGTCTTTCTCGCTGGTGAATCCGTAGGCCAGCCCGGTCATCTGGTAGTCGGCCCAGATTGAACCGTCCGTCGTGCGTCGCAGGTTTCCCATTGAGCGGGTAGTGGGTTGCAGGCTGCGGTCAAGCGCGCTGGGCATGGGCGTGGTGTTCCTTGTCGTCGGGGTGGTCAGCCGAAGAGGTCGGCCGCTGGGCCGGATTGGTGGTCGAAAAGCCCCGCCAGGGTCATCTCGGGGTGCGCCGTTGTGGCGTTGGGGAAGTGCGCCTGGTGCAGCGCGGCGTCGTCGATGAGGTCGTCGAGAATCTCGACGTCGGCGCGGACCACCGAGACGGCCGCTTGGGCGCGAAGGTCATCGACCCCTGTGACACTGACGGGGGCGCTGTAGAGGCGGCTGATGCGCTGGACTCTGGTGAGAAACGGCACGGGCGAGTACGGCATCTTGCGCATCACCGTGACCATTACTGCGGTGGCCCCCAGACCGATCGCCGCGGTGATGATGGCGTGACCGGTGCGGGGCAGCAGGTACAGGGTGAGCAGGATCCCGGACGCGAGTGCCAGGAGCTCGGGTATCGGATACGGTCCGCCTGGCAGGGTCCATCGACCGTCGAATTTGGCGATGACGATCCGGACTCTTGTGGCGCGGGTGTACCACTTGGCGACGAACATCGACCTCGCCCTACCAGCGTGGTCCGCTGCTGCTGCCGCCGGCGAACCCGTTCCAGGTGTCTCTGGCGATGTTGGCCAGCGGTCCCAGGGCGCCGATGGCTCCGGCGATGACCAGGCCGATCACTAGGGTCTTGATGGCGTGGGTTTTGTCTTTGGCGATGAAGTAGTGGTGGCCGGCCATCAGCGCCGTGCCGCCGATCATCAGGTACATCGCGAACTCGACGGCGTGGGCCTTGAAGTCTCGGCCGATGTCCCAAATGGGTGCCGCCACGATGGTGGTGTGGGTGGTGGCCAAGGTCCCCATAACTGCGTGTGGGGAGTCGACCAATAGTGGTGCGATGAGGGTGATCACTGTGCGTTCCCTTCGGTGGTGGTGGGCTGTGCGGCTGTCGTGGTCGGCGGTTCGGTTGTCGACGTGGCAGTGGTGGCCGTGGTGGGCGTCGGCTGCAGGGTTGTGGTCGGTGTGGTCGGGGTCGGTTCGCTGGTGGTCTCTGAGGACGAGTCCGATGGCGGGACAAATCCCGGGGTGTCGTTGATTTGGTCGACCTGCCAGTGGCCGGATGCGACGGACATCACGAGCGGAAAGTCCATTGGCAGTTGCACGCCGCTTTTGGTCTTGACGGTCACGCGGGCGGTGACTTCAACGCCGTCAGCTTTGGGCGGGACGTCCTGGGCGACGGCGAGGTCGGAGTTTGCATGGACTCGCTCGACTGTCATGTCAACGAAATCGGGATTCTGGGGGGCCTTGAGTGTCGATCCGGAGGCGATGAACGGCGTGGTGTCGCCGGGCTGGCAGCGGCATGGTCCTTGGCCGACCAGATAGGAGTTGAGGAAGCCTTTGACGGTCTTGTAGACGGGCCGGTCTTCGGACACGGCGGCCTGCGTTGCGATCTCGACAGGTTGTCCTGGTGGACGGTCCCTGTGGAGGTGCGGAAGCGTGAAGGCGCGGAAGCGATTCAGACGGTCGACTGCGATGTCAACTTGCAGCGGAATGTGGACCATGTTGGTGGCGCGAGCTTCCTTGGGGAACTCGGCGTCGATGGTGACCGTCCAAGTGCGAAATCCGTCGTTATTGAGGCCCGGAAGTGCGCGGGCAATGTTGAGTGCACGACCGCCCGCTGGGAGCGCGGTTGCGGGGATGTCGCCGTCGTAGAACTCGCGCAAGGAAGCCGAGCTTGATGGGTTCCGCAGGTATGCGTCGACGAATCGGAAGGCGTAGTCCGATACTGCGGTCTTTTCGTCAACTTGGTCGGCGGTATCGGAGGCGCCGGAGGTGCTCACGAACATGAGGGCGACGACGGCTAGCAGTGGCACGTAGGTGACGGCGATGAGCGTGACGAAGATGCGGATGATTCGGGATCGAAGGTCGTCGGCTCTGATCGGGTCATTGCCGCTGAAGCGCAGCAGCAGTGACTCGAATAGACCGTTGATCGATCCGGTCAGCATGGGCCGATTCCCGGTGTGGAGGCTTCCAGGGATCGGTAGATCTGCTCGGCGGTGGCGCGGCCGTTGACGATGTGCGCGACCAGGGCACTGCTGATGGCTTCGTCGAGAGGGTCGTTCTCGAGTTGCTTGGCCAGTGCGATGGCGCGTTCGGTGTAGCTGCGGACAGCGCCGATGGCACGGCGGGCTGGTTGCAGGTCGGCCCGGTTTCTCAGGGCGAGGTTCGTTTGGTCTCCCACACCCTTTAATGCGGGGTTTTTGGCCGTTTTCCCGACATCGGCATACGTAACGATTCAATAACGCATACGGGCGTATGCGGGTGTGTATGTTTGCCCACTGCTTGACAAGGGGATTACGCTCGGCCGACCGCGCCGCCGTAAGCGGACGCGGCTTCTTGGCCGAGCGACATCCCTATGTAGCGATTGCGCGCGCCGGTATTCACCAGCCGCATCCGGCCGTATTCCCGCCCCGCATTGGCAGTGCCATCAGCATGTGCGCTGGCGCATCACGTCCTCACACCGTCGCGATCTTCGGGTAAGCGGCGCGTGTGCCCGTGCGATGCGCGCTGTTACCTGCGTCGTATGGCCAATTGATGCGTCCCAGCGCCGCCACGCCTCTCGCCCAGCGCCGAACCACGCACCGCTGGGACACCCGGCGCCGGCCGCCACGTCCTGGCGCGGGTTCCGGCAGCCAGCAAAGCGACAGTCCAACTCACCGGTTTCTTGTCAAGGTTTCCGTCAACATCATCAGCCCAGGTCGCAGGCTCTAATTGTGACGCACATCACACTATTTCCAGCTCTTTGACAACCTCGTCGGAAACCTCCACGTAAAGGTCTCTGCAAACGTCCGCGGATTCCATGGGCTCGTCCACGCCTCATGTGACGTCAGGAATCCGATGAACATCTGGAACGAGCTCGCCGCCCAAGCCCACCTACTGCTCACCCGCCCACAGCGCAGTGATCTGACCCCGTCGGTGACCCTGGTTCAGTCCCTGCACCCGCAGCCGCCACGCACCCCCGCCGCGATCTGCGCCCACCTCGGCACCGCGACCGCCGTACTGCCGACCCTGGCCCGGTATGCACGCAGCGGTGACCGCCACGCGCTGCTGATGGCCGCGGTACTCATGCGGTACCCCCTGCGGCGGATCGCGGACCTGGCCGACCCAGACGGCCGCCGATCATCCGAGCGCGATGCCCGCGACAACGACACCCTCGGAGTGTTCTTCACACTCATCCGCACAGCCGGCGAACCGGAGATCCTCACCGCTCGCTACCTGTACAACCGGACGCTGCGCACCGTCCTGGCCAACGCGGCCGGCGCGCGAGCAGCTGATGCGATCCCCGTCGAACCGCACAGTCCGGTCCTCGATCACATTGACTTCGGCGCCGACTGCGATCGGGCCGCCCACGTTCTGGCGCAGGCACGGGCCGACAACATCATCACGGCCTTGGAGCTGGAGACCCTGACCGCGCTGTTTCTCAACACCGACATCTACAGCGTGAAAACTGCGGCGATGACCCTGGGGGCCAACGTCGGCGCAGTAGAGCGTCGCGCTCAGCGGGCCATCAGAAAGCTGGTCAAGTCCCATACCGATTCCACCGTCGCGGCATGACCGTGCGGCGCATTGTCGGCGGCCTTGTCACTGCCCTCCTGACCCTCATCGTTGCCGTTGCCGCGGCGATACCAGCTGGTGCAGCGCCGGATTGTCCGAGTATCGATGCGGTCGCGGTTCCTGGGACCACCCAGACCTCAACGGATGCCAATCCACGTACGCCGGTCGGGATTCTTGCAAGCATCCTGGAGCCGATAAAGCAGCGCGCAAAGATCGCGATATCGACGTTCTACACCCCGTATCCGGCGACCATTCTTGGCTCCGATGGTGTGGGCTATAAGTCATCGAAAGACGCCGGTATCGACAGCACAAATGCTCATCTCAAGGCCACTGCGGCCCGGTGTCCAAAGACTGATTTCATCCTCACTGGCTACAGCCAGGGAGCCGACATCGCAGGCGATGTAGCGGCCGTGATCGGCCACGACCGCGGCGTCATTCCGGCCAATCGGCTGCTCGGTGTCGCACTACTTGCCGACCCATCTCAATCGCCGGTCGATCAACCTACGATCGGCCTACGCGACCCCGGAATGGGATTCGCCGGCGTGCGCACCGGAGGATTCGGAGCGCTGGCCGCACGCGACGGAATCTTGTCGGTGTGTGCCCCGTTGGACTACTACTGCAACCTTCCTCAGAACGATCTCGTGATGCGCTTCATCGGACATCTCGGCTCCCAGATCGATGACTCAGACCCAGCCGGATCAGCCCAGAAACTGTCCACCCTGTTCATGGCAGGTCTGATCGCCCCGGCCACCGCAGCCGTCAGCCAGATACTGCAGCTGGTGAACGATCCGCAGCTCATTCCGCACCTGATTCAGCGCGGCGTCATGTTCGCCAAGGCCCTGGCTGATCAGCTGTTCTTTCTCGGCGGACCACAGGTCGCTGCCACAGCATCAGACCTGGTAAACACAGCGACCCAAGCCATCGCTTTGGTGCGCTCACGATCCTGGATGGCCATCCCCGCACTCATCGCAGCCATCTCAACCAAGGCGGCCGCAGTCGGCGATGCCCTCTCGCGGATGCGCGATCAAACCGGATCTATCAACACCAGCGGTTTCGGCCCCGTCGGCACCGCTTTGGTCGGTGCCCACGGCAATTTTGCCGATGCCGCCACCGCCGTCCTGAACGCCATCAGCGTGGCCACCGGCGGGCTTGGGCTGCGCTCCACAGGCGTCTTTGGACCCACCTTCGGTCAATTCACCGCAGCCTCAGTGGCCGCGGCCTTCAAGCATTTCGCCGAGTTCATCAACGGGGGCTTTCACACCAACTATGACACCGCCATCCTCGACCAGTCCGGCCACACCGGAACCCAGATTCTGCAGAAATTCATCGTCAAC
This sequence comes from Mycobacterium sp. FW102-FHT13B02, assembly GCF_058790275.1. Lineage (NCBI taxonomy): Bacteria > Bacillati > Actinomycetota > Actinomycetes > Mycobacteriales > Mycobacteriaceae > Mycobacterium > Mycobacterium sp. FW102-FHT13B02. The sequence goes on along the minus strand of NZ_JBYTCM010000007.1, from coordinate 28,842 downwards.
AAAATCCGCGAAGTCTGATCTGAAAGGCCTCCGTGCACGTCATGAGGAGCTCGTCTTTGCACTCGCTTCCGCCTTTGAGCCGCCCAACCCTGAAGGCCCGGCACACCGCGCCGTTGACCATCGTTGGCGCGCGCGTCAGTGATCAGCGCGCCAACCGGCGGCACAGTCGGGGTGCTGCGGCGCGGTGGCCTGCCGACCCAGGCGGGCCTGGTGCGCCAGCACTGGGCGCACACGCCTTTGTCGTAAGCCAGCCGCCGCGACAACTTCCTTACATGCCGCGCCAACTCTGCGGGGCGTCGGCACTCTTGGCTCGCGTGGGCGCCGCGGGTGCAGTCCAGTGGCCACGCAGTGGCGCGGTCAGCGTGCCACTGGGCCAACCCGCCACCAATGCTGAGCCGAGGAGCGGGGTGTGCACATCGCTGAGCATCGGAGCGCGTCACTCCGGCGCACCCGCGCAACCAGCCCAAACACGCCTGCATCTGACTGCGGTGAGCCCCTCGCCTACGACTACGGGCAGCGCGGCGCTTGTTGTCGGTGGCCCCGTACTGCGCCCGCGTCAGCGGCGCGCTGGTGATTGGCGCACATCCGGTGGCACTCGGCGCGGACCGTAGCGGCCTGTCACGGTGCGGTGCACCGGCCCTGGAGCACCGCACCACCCGTCCGCGTCACACTGCGCCGAGGCGCTCCAACTCATCCCAAGGAAGGAACCGAATTGCCCCATGATCCATCACATTCTGACCCGAGTTTCGATGCGGACGATGTCATGATCACTGCCGTCGCGCACCGCCTGTGGCTGCTGATCGGAGCCCAGGGGAGCGTCACCTTGACCGGTTTGTCCGAATCGGATACCGCGACCGGTGCACGCACCGAACACTGGCCGGCCTACCCGCTCTGCGATCACGCGGAGCAGCTGCCGGCGCGGCTGGAAGAGCTGGGACTGACCCTGGCCCCAGGTGCTCAGTTGTCCGACCTCGATCACCGCTGGGACGTCTACGTCCGCCACACCGACCCGGTTGCGCTGCGGGCGCAACTTGAAGACCAGTCATCTCACTGATCCGAAGGAGTACTGATGATCAACTACCACACGCTGAGCGCCCTGGCCGCCAACGCCGTGCTGTCCATCCTGGCCATTGGCGCGAGCATTGCCGCGACGTACTTTTACCGCCGGGCGTGGCGTAACGGCCGGGGTGGGCAGTGCGCGATGCCGGCCACGGCGACCGGGCTGCTCCTGATGGTCTACTTCATGTTGCGCACCGGGGCATTGGTGCCTGCCGGGGCACCCGAGCAATGGCAGTTTGACAGGATCGTCGACGTTCCCGACGCGCTGTTTGCGACGACCGTTCTGGTGATCCAGGTGGCATCTCCTGTGGTGCTGGCCTGGGCGCTGCTGTACCTCTTTCCCCTGGGCAAGGGTGCGCTGGTCTGGTTGGGTCAGTCTGGGCAGGACCAGTGGGCGGGGGTGAATAACCTGCACCGTTTGCACCGGTCGTGGTGCCTGGGTCGCGGTGAGAAGCTGCTTGGCGAGCAGCTCGTGGCGCACGCCGGCGCGTACTCCGCCGAGGGGTCCATCACCCTACGCCGGAACATCACCGCCGAAGCAATCAGCACATCCGTACATACGGACCCTCCGTTCCAGCAGATCGAGCCGCTTGTCGATGTCGTGGCCTCGGGACGATGGGTTCAGACCGTCGATGTGGACACCGAGGAAGACACTCCGGTGCTGCGGGTGCAGTGGAACGTGGCGGCGATGGACGCGGCAGCATCCGCACGCCTGGCCGCTGTTACGGGACCTTCGCCCGGTGACGGGACTTCAGTGATTCGTTTCGGGACCCGGCGGCGGTCCTCGGCGCTGCCGGTCGCGGCGCTCGCCGTCGCAGTGGTGTGCGCGGTGGGCATTGTCGTCGCCGGTATGCCGTCTGTGGCGAACCAGCACGCCGGTTCCGGGTCACTTGGCGGAGCCGGCCTCGGTGGCGGGGGGCTGGTAGAGCCCCGCCCGGTAGCGCCCCGGCCTGGGGGACTGCCGCAACAGCCCCCGGGTTTCCTCGTTGACCCGCCGTCACATCCGGTCCAGCCGGACCCGGACCCGATCGACTCAGGCGGTTACTACCCCGACAGCGTCGATCACTTGCTGCGTCCGGCTGGCATCAGTGGGGATGCGTGCGCGCTGACCGGTCCGGATGCCGATCTGCCGGCCCGCAACCGCCCCGCCGCAGCTGATCCATGCAATGCCGCGGGGGCGGCCGGGGACTCCTACTCGCTGGAGTTCGAGAACCGGAAAGTGGTATCCGCGGTCGAGGTTTTCCCCGCGGGCCTGGACGTTCTGCGCGTGCCTACACGCGTGATTTGGCGCTTCGACAATGACCCGAGCACCGACGTCGAGGTCGCGGTGGGGCCCACATCAGCGTGGAATCATTTCACTCTTCCCGCGCCGCGGCGCGCGGCGCGGGTCACCGTGTTTGTGGCGCAGGCTGTGCCGGCGCGGCGCGCCTCGGGCTTTCACGACGGGGATGGTGTGCAGGTGATTGGGCACGATCTGCCCGACGCGACGTCGACGGCTTTTCACTGAGGTGCGCCGTCGTAGATATAAGAGAGGCAGGACCGCGGCCGGGGGGATGTCCGCAATGTCCTGCCTCTCGCCCCTCGCCGCGCCGTTGGGGGGAGGGGGCGCAGTGGAGGCCCGGCTTTGAGCCGGTCACTAGCCAGGTTAGGCCCGAGATATGACATCCCGTGTTCCTCGCAAAGAAGCTCCCGCGGCCACACCCCACCCCAACTGTGTACACACAGTGCCACAGCGGGTTACCGTGTGTTACATGGGTCAGATTCGGCAGGTTGGCGTCCGGGAACTGCGGCAGAACACCAGCCCCTTGCTGCGCGACGTCGCCGAGGGTCAAACCCTCGAAATCACCCACCACGGCCACCCGATCGCCCGTTTGATCCCCGTGGCCGCCAACCTTTGGAGCGCACTGATCGCTTGCAACGAAGTCATCCCGGCCCGTATCGCGGCGGCTGACATTTTCGACCGGCCCGCGCGCGACTACCCGGATCCTGTTGGGGGTCGCCCGTGATCTACCTCGACAGCACCGCACTGATCAAGCTGATCCGCGCCGATCCCCTCACTCCCGCGTTAACCACCTACCTACAGCCCCGAGCCGAGGGCACGACGTTGTTCAGTTGCGCCATAACCCGCGCCGAGTTGGCACGCGCCGCGGCGCACCTGCACCCGGACGCGATCGAGCACGCACAGCACCTGCTGTCCGGCTTGGACCTGGTGGCGGTCACCGACCGGCTTCTGGATGCGGCGATCGCCCTAGATCCCGCCCCGCCGCGCATCGTTGACGCACTGCACCTGGCTGCCGCGCTCACCGCCGGGCCTCAGCTGCGCACCGTGCTGACCTATGACTCCGATCTGACCGCAGCCGCGGCCGCTCTCCATATCCCCACCATCTGTCCTGGAGGTGCACCATGATCCGCGCACTTGTCGCGGGTGTGCTGTTCGCACTCGTGGCTATCCATTTCGGCGCACCGCCTGACGGCGCGCTGGGCATCAGCGTGCCGCTGTGCTTCGTCCTGTGGCTCACCTGGCCGCTCCTAGAGCGCCTGGCGCGAGCGATGCGCCGTATTCGGCGCGCCATCGCGCCGCGGCGCGCCGGGCGTGCGCCACGGCCGGCGGCCGCCGCACCCGTAGTGCGCGCCCCGCAGCAGGCGCAGCCCCAAGTTGTTCACAACTACTACTTCTTCGGGGTCGACCCCGCTCACCCCGCGCCCGACCTGAACCGCTTGGCACTGCCGCACATCCGGCCGCAGCAGGCGGTGCACGACTCGTTCTATGGCAATGTCATCGACGCCGACTGAGGAGATCATGAGTACTCCGCCCGATCTCGACGGCCCTCCCGACTACGGGTGGGAAAACCGGCGGGCGCTGATGGCGTCCCTTATCCCCAAGACCGCGTCCCGGCCCGGTCGGCGCGGGGCGCCCGCCGCCGCCGCGGACGATGGGGATGAGAAGCCTTCCACACCGGGCCTCTTCGCCAAGGGCCTGGGTGCCGCGCGCCGCGCGGGCCAGGCCGGGCGGGGCCGGTTCAACAAGGCAGTACCGCCCGGGCGCCGGGGGCGGTCGGCCGTGATTGCTGGTGCGTCGATTGTGGTGCTGGTGGTGGCCGTTGGCGTTGTGAAGAGCCTGTCCTCGGATGTGTCGCCCCCGGCGCCAATTCGCAGCAGCACTGCTTCATCGACGCCGATCAGTTCACCTGCTGCGGCACCGATGGCGGTCTTGACCGGGATTCACGCGACCGATAAGTGCCCTCACGATCCGGCCTACGCCGACGCGAATTTGGCGTTCGACGGTGATCTGAATACGGCATGGGTGTGCACCCGGGTGCACAACAAGGACGGTCAGTACATTTTCGCGGACTTCGGCCGGCAGGTCATGGTGTGCCAGATGCGGGTGTACAGCGGTGCCGAGGGCACCGATCCAGATGGGTCCGATCGCTGGTTCAAGCATCGGATTGTCACTCAGCTCGATGCTTGGTTCCCAAAAGAGCTCAACCGCAGGCCACTTGAGGTGCGTACCGGCGGCGAGCGGGACTATTTCCCCGCCACCATCGATCCGCCGGCTATTGTCACCAAGCTGCTGTTGCGGGTGGCGGCGACAGCAGACCCTGGGACCCCGGCGACTGCGGCCAGTCAACCCCCTGCGGCGCCGGGCGGGGACCAGGCCACCACCGTGGCGCTCAAGGTTCAATTTCTCGGCTTTGACCTGTCCCAGCAGCCAGCGCCGCCGGGGGGATGTGGGTGACCACGGTTCGGTCCGTGATGTTCCTCGCTCATCGACAACGGCGCCGCGGCGTTGGCGCGGAGCGCCGGACTTGCGCCGCGTGAGGCAGTGGCCGCGGGGGTAAGCTGCGGTCCTCGAAGCGGTGGAATCTGTACTGCTCCATCGCGAATCCGTCCCGCGATTCGCTCTTCGGGAACCGTCCCCGTATAGACCAGCCCGCCCGGGGACACTTGGCATTCGGCCGCCAGTTCGCCGTGAGGTGACGCGCGCCAGGCGAAAGTGGCGGTGATTCACGATGAATCTCGGCGCGCCCTAGAACAGCCGCCGGGGCGGCGGCTTTGGCCACCAATGACTTTGCCCGCTAACGACTCTCGTGATCCCGTAGTGGACAGGGTGTTGGGCAGGGTGGGCAACGTGGTCAACTCGCACGCTTTGCCTGTCCGGCGTTGACCCCAATCCTGCTGTCGCCGTGGAAATTTCAGTCGCGCGCCGACGCTACCAAGGGGTGCGCGTGCGGTGCGACGTCGAGCGGCCGATCACCAGGGGAAGAATCGTTATCGGATTGTTACCGCGAATGTGTCGGCAGAAAGTGGGTCGACTTTCGTGACTTTCACCCTCTCGGGGTGTTGTGATTTTTGTAGAGGCATTCCGCACGGGGCGGTCGCAGCACACGAAATCGGGAGGGCGAGATGGTCTTTCATGCTGACCTCAACTCGCACACCGCGTCGGCACTGTCGATCGCTGCCGCGCGGCCGGCAGTTCGCGCGCACCTAGACGGAGGTTCCTGGGGGCCGCTGGCGGGCTCGCTGGTAGGCGGCTCGATACTGCTCGGCCGTGATGTCGAGCAGTTTGGCCAACGTGGCAGCGTTGGCGTCGGTCAGACCGATGTCGGCGCGCTCGATGCCGCGCAGGCTGGTGGTCGCGATGCCCGCTTTGGCCGCGAGCTCCGGTTGCGTCATGCCTTTGACGACGCGCCAGTCGCCGGGGTAGCGGTCCTCAACGGGCACCTTCACGACGCGGTCGATTGGCGTCTGGAGGATCTTCATGACCTTGGCGAGCAGATCGACTTGGGGCGTGTATCGGCCGGCCTCCCAGGCGTGGATCGTCGATTGGCCGATGTCGGCCATGCGTGCGAGGTCTTGAACACTCAGGCCCTGCCCGTCTCGGACGGCGGCGAAGTCGGCGGCACACCATCCGCGCAGGACTCGCCGGCTCATGCGGCGTTTTCCGTGCTCATGGTCAAACAGGTTCACCGAGGTCTCCGATATTGTGTCAATGCGGTTGTCTTATACAGTTGTCGTAGTCTAGAGTACGGTGAAGTTGAGAGCGCTATAGCCGAGGAGATTCCGATGAGGATTCGTCGATCAACACCCTCAGCGGTTACGCCGGCCCTGCCGCCCGTGGCCGGCATGAAGCCCTGCTTCGAGGCGATTCCCTTCGCCGCAGACATGCCCCGCGCCGTCCGTCCGCTGTACTGGTGGGTTCACGACCTGCATCAGAGCGGCTACCGGCTCCTGGCCGCGCAATTCGACACCGTCACCGCCGGGGCCAGCCTGCAGCTGCCGTCATACCGGGTCCTGGACTCACGGCGCCCGGCGTATGGACCCCGGCGCGGGCCGCTGACCATCGCCGACGAATTGGCCGAGGCGATCTGGAAGCTCGGCATCACCGGCTGGGCTGACGAACTCGCGGCCATGACCGCACTGCTGCGTTCGGCCGGCCTGCTCGCCGAGCCCGACCCGGTCCAGGTGTACACCGCCCAGATCAATGGCATGCCCGCCGAACCCATTGTGCGAACGGCCTATTGGTGGGCGGTCATCCTCATGGGCCACGGCTGGCGGCTGCACATCCTCGATACCGACGAGGCCGCCGGCGGATTCTTCGCCGAGATTCCCGCGGACTCGGGTTCAGACCTCGTGCTGTATCCGGCGGGCATGGGTGATGACCGCACCGCAGCCTCCGCACTGGCGAACTTCCTACCCCAACTGAGCGCGGGCCAGCGGGAAAACCTCTCGTGGCTAATCAACGCCGCGATGACCGACAGGGGCCGGGTGGTGTAAATGCCTGGCACACAGATGGATTCAACGGAGGCGGTGGTGCGACTGCGCTGCTAGCTGCGCCCTGAGCGCACGCACCACATCTACATAGCCGAGACCTCGCCCCAGATACACGGAAACCCCCCGAAGGGGGCCCCGTTGGGTGGATCGAAAGTTAGGAGCTTCCGGTCCGGGTCTCCCCGTTAGAGGAGATGACTTTGACTTTGCCGAGTCGATCTCAGGGTAGGCGCTTGGCCAAGGACGCCGCAAGAGTTCCCGCCCCGAAGATCCAGAAACAGACACTGACCTGCCCTAACAGTCGCCGCGAAGGTGACAGCAGGGTCACGAACCGGCCCGGCGGGCCTCGTTGCTGGGACAGCTCGACCGTCGCCAACGAGTGCCCCGTGTGCGCAGAGCAGCCGACCGAACCGGTGACCGTCGACGGACAGTTCGTGTGCCTGTCGTGCACCGAGCCGTGCGCCGTGTGCGGGCACGGCGTCCTGCCGGGCGACACCATGTGCACCTCGTGCGTCCGCGAGCTCGGCCTGGATCAGGCGGTGGGACTGTGAGAAGCCCCCATCTGCTCGCCGCGGCGTGTGTCACCGACAACCCCGACGCCGCTTACCGTCACGCCGAGTCGGCCGTGTGGGACGAGGTCGCACAGTCGCTGATCGACTACCCGCGCGCCTGGACCTCCCCAGAGGAGGGCGCGATGGTCCTCTTTGAGGAAATCGACGAACTCTGGGATGAGGTCCGCCGCAACCACATTGGCCTGGCGCGCGGCGAAGCCGCCCAGGTCGGCGCGATGGCCGTCCGGTTTATCGCCGATATCTGCGGGCCTCGATCGGCCCAGTCTTCGAAGCGCTTGTGTCGGGCCGGCGCCGCTCGCCAGCGCGATCTGCGCCACGCCGGCGTCGGCCCGGCGAGGGCTTTCAACTCAAGCCACGAGGCCGCCGGGTACTTGCGGCGCGCATACGACGCGCTATGGGCGGCTGTGTGCTCCGATGCCGACACCGCCCAGCTCGGCGAACTGACCGCGCGCGTGGCCGCCTTGGCGGTGCGCTTCATCGCCGAAATCACCACGGACGCACCGATTGTGAGGGCTATGCGATGACCGACAACTGGCAATCCCGGGCGGTGTGCCGGTGGGAGACGGGCATACCCCCTGAGGTATGGACCTCGAACCGCAAGCCCCGCGACGGGGACATGCGCATCATGCGACAACTGTGCAGCCAATGCCCGGTGCGGCGGGTCTGCGCCCTGGAGGCCGTGGTCGCTGAGGCCCAGGCCGGCGTGTATGCCGGGGTTCGGGTTCCCGCGCGCAGCGAGATTGTGAGCTGGGCTGACGCGATGCGCCAGCTGCGCGTCGTCGCGGGTCTGCCCCGGCTGGGCGAACCCTTGGCACTGGGGGTGCCGGCATGAGCGCCTCAACGGCCGTGCCGCGCAATAGCGCGCTGCCGCATCTGAGTAGCCAGCGGTATGGCCCGGTCAACAATCGACTGCGACTGGACCTGTGCACGATCGCCGACGAGCCGGGTCCGGTACGGGTTCAGCATGTGGCGGCCTTCCTGGCCTGGTCACCGAAGGTGGTGCACACCGGCCACCGGATGGTGGTCCGGATCAATCACGGCCCCACCGCACTGTGGCTGACCGAATCGCTACCGCGGCACGGCGTCGAGCTCGTCGACGTCGACGGCTCCAGCGGCACCGTGCTGATCAATCGACCGCACATGGTCCTGGGCCGGTATGGCTACCGCGCTGGTCGTTGGGCATTCGGCCAGGGCGCCGCCGCCACGCTGGGCATCACCCGCGGCGCGATCGCCGCGGCTGGAACGCTCAGCGGCAAGGGCCTACGGGTGCAATGCCCATCGGCCGGCTTCATGCTGATGCTCACTGCGCTGCTGCGCCGGATGGAAATCGCTTCCACACCGCAGGCACAGGAGCCACGCGTGATCGTCGGGGACGCATCTGTCCCTGAAACGCTGGCGCGCCTTGGCGTTTCGGCCGAAGCAATCGCGCTGTACCGCAGTCAGCGGGCCGCTGACAACAAGGGGGCGCAGTCATGAGCACCTGCGGCCAGGAAAGCAACCTGCTTCAGCACAGGCGCGCCCGGGCCAAGGCCTACCAAGCGCACCAGATGAATCAGCGGGGCATCCCGATCTCGGTGATCGGTGAGCAGCTCGGCGTGGGCTACCGCACCGTGCACCGGTATTTGACCGCTCCGTGCCCGGAGCGACCCACCGACGAGCCCAAAGCCGTGGACATCAAGGACTTCTTTGCGTGGGGATCGTGCCGAGACAAAGGCGATCTGATGTTCGCCGAAAGTCCACGAGCGCAGGCACGCGCCAAGAACGTATGCGCCGGCTGCCCGGTACTGGCCGGCTGCCGGATGTGGGCCCTGACCACAGGAGTGAACGAGTCCGGGATTTGGGGAGGGCTCAACAAGACCGACCGCCGCAAGCTCGCCAAAGCGAACGCGCGGGAATGCGGACAACAGCAGGGAGTGGCGTGATGACCGCTATTGCAGTACAAGTACTTCCGGCCAACGATGGCGTCGACGGCGGTCTGGACGCGGTGACCACCGCGCAGAACGCGTACTTCCACGCGGTGGCGGTGGACGACCTGTTCGTCGATCCGAGCTATCAGCGGGCTGCCGACATGTGCCGGGCCCGCAAAGTGGCCGGCACATGGGACCACAAGCTGGTCGGCGTCATCGAAGTCAGCGACAGGGGAGCCGGGCAGCACCCGCGGTACGCGGTGGTGGACGGTCAACATCGTTGGCGTGCAGCACTGTTGGCCGAGGTTCCGGTGCTGGTGGCCAAGGTGCACGAGGGTTTGTCGATCAGCGATGAAGCCGCGCTGTTCGATCGTCTCAATCGGCAGCGCGTGCGCACCGGTACCTGGGATCACTGGCGGGCGCGGCGTAGTGCCGGCGACGAGACGGTCGTGGCAATCGAGCGGGTGGTCAACGCCTCGGGGCTGCGAATCGAGAATGCGCCACGGGAAGGCTGCGTGCGGTGCACCGCGACACTGGAGAAGCTTGCCGCCCTCGGCGGCCCCGAGCTCGTCGAGGCGACCTTGAAGGTCATCTTGGACGTGTGGGACATACGGATCGACGCCTACGACGCGCCCATCGTCCACGGCATCGGGCTCATCTTGCACCACCTGGGCAGCCAGATCGACATGGAGAAGCTCACCGACACGCTAATTGAGCAGATGCCCGCGTCCCTGAAGTCCCAGGCCAGCACGGCGCTCATCCTCAGCGGAACGCGGCCGGTTCGGGTGGCGCAGATGATCATGCATCTCTACAACCGCAACCGCAATGTTGCAGGACCCCGGATTCCGGTGACGCCGCGCAGCTTCGGCGGTGGGTCCCGCAATGCCCGTTCGGTTCCGATTACCGCGAAATCAGCTTGATACCAGCGCTGTTCGATTCGATGTTTCGAGGTGAGTGTCATGACTCTGACGTTGGATTTTCATCTTCTCCCCCGTCCGCTCTACCGCGGCCGACCATATCTGGAAGCTGATGCGAAGTTCTCACCTGACGGGCGCTACCGCCACTGGCTGACACGGCGCTGGTCAGACGGGCCGTCGTTGATGTTCCTTCAGCTCAATCCGTCGCGCGCTGACGCTCACCATGACGATGCCACCACCCGCCGCAACGTGCGGTTCGCCGACGACTACGGCTACGGCGCTTTGATCCTGCACAACCTGTACGACCTGGTCTCCACCGACCCGCAGGGGTTGAAAGCCGTCGACGATCCCGTCAGCGAGGGCAACGATGCGCGTATCGCCGCCGCGGCCGCCGAGCACAACGTGATTGTCTTCGCGTGGGGCGCCAACGCGGATCCGGTCCGGGCCCGTGAGGTGGCCAGCAGGGTGTGGCGCGTGTGCACACGGACAGGCGGCGCCGTCGCGGTGTTCGGCTGGACGCTCGCCGACCAGCCGCTGCACCCGTTGCGGCTAGCCGCGGACACGCAGTTGCACACGTTGACCGCCGGAGCACACGCGGATTTCAACGACGTCGACCGGCGTTGGGCCGGCCTTTTGGCCGACACCCGCGAGCCCGGGCAGTACGCGGACGAGCAGGCCCCGCGGTGATTCGGGCCATTGTGCTGAGCTGGATGGTCGTCGGGGCGGTGATCGGAGCGCTCTATCTCGCGGTAGCGTGGCCGGTTTTTGGTGTCGCGCTGGTGATCTCGGCGACGTTGATAGGCGTCGCGCTGGGCGTGCGCCAGGCCCGCGTGACCCGGGCACACCACGCGATGGTTGTACAGGAATGCCGCGGAGCCCTCACTGACGCCGCGCTAGCCCGCGTGGTCGATCACTGGTCACAAGGGAGGTCCTGATGACACTGGGGACTTGGCACCGCCATATTGAGGCGATCGCCACACTCTTGGAAAGCCGTAGTGGCGGTGAGCTCGGTTGGGCCGCAGCTATTTTGCATATGACCGAGGAAGCCGGCGAATCGGCCACCGCGGCACAGGCATTTGTTGACGCCGACAGCCTTGCGCAACGCCGGCTGCGGTCTGAATTGATGTCCGAACTCGCCGACACCGCAATCTCGGCGATGGTGGCTTTGGCCCGCCTCGACGCGCCACTGTGGCGCACGTTGATCGACACCTTGTTCGAGCCGCTGATGCGGATCCGCGGCTGGTCGGGCACCGGGGTCGTCGTGCCGCTGATCGGCCCCCGGTACGGCAGCGTCGTCGCGCGGCCGTCCCTGGAGTCGGTGGTGTTGCAGGTCAACGCCGCCACCGGACGGGTAGCCCAGGCATACAACCGTTTCCTCGGTGCCAATCCCCGTCACGAACGCGCACCACAGGCGGCCGTAACCCTCGCCCTGGAGGACACCGCCGTGGCGGCGATGGGAGCGATGGCATTCACAGGGGGAGACGCCTGGGTTCCACATCTGGTCGCCCGCCTCGCCGAATGCGGCGAACGCATCTGCGGGACAACGCCTTCCGTCACCCCGCGGCGGGCCGTGTGATGGCCGCGACTGACCCTGCCGCGTGCCCAGACTGGTGCCCAGACTGCGTGCTGGCACGCACCGGCGCGGTCGTCGCGCGGCTGCGGTCGTTCATTCACCGTGGCGATCGCGAAGTTCAGATCCAAGACAGCATCGAGCGCGTGCTGCGCGCCGGACGTCAATGGCGGGTGCAGCGCGAATTCAGCCTCTCGCGAGAGGACCGGCCCGACTTTCTGATCGACGGGCACATCGTCATCGAGGTCAAGATGCGGGCCTCGGGCAGTGCCGTGCTGTGGCAGCTTGGCCGGTACGCCCTGGACCGGCGAGTGCATTCCATTGTTGTTGCCTCACCACGGTTGTCGTCCCTCGGTGGCATTCCAGCGGCGATTCACGGCGTTCCGGTACAGGTGGCAGCGCTTCAAGGGGGAGGGCTGCTGCGGTGAGCGCGCGGACCGTGGGCCAGTTCGAGTGGCATCCCAGTGGTGTGTGGGAGGTCTCGGCCAGCCCGGACATCATGGTCCGGGCCAAGCGGTGGTTCCTCGGCGCCATGCCGACCACACGAGGCACGATCACCATCACCGCCAATCTGGAAGCGGCACGGGACCTGGAGTGCTTCATCGACCGGTACCCGATGCGCGCCAGCGAGCAGGATCGTCGGCGGCTGCGGTCTATGGCCTGGGATCATCGCGAGAACGAAAGGACCGTACAGGAGATTCTTGCCGGCGGCGGCGCCCCGGTCGTCGGCGGTCCGGGATGGGTCTCCTCGGCCATTGAATTGCGCGAACCGCAGCGCGTCGCAAGAGATTTGGTGTGGAGCACCGGCGGGGTGCTCATCGCCGATCGTCTCGGTGCCGGTAAGACACTGATGGCACTGTCACTGCTGGAGGATCCCGAAGCGCGTCCGGCGCTGGCGGTGACCTACGCCGGATTGATGCCGCGGCAATGGCGCCGCGAGCTGGCCAAGTTCTACCCGGATCTGACCTCGATCGAGGTGCAGGTCGGGCCAATACATTCGCTGAAGCGCCACGGACGTACTGCCGATTTGATCGTGATGAACTACGCGAAATTGGCGAAGTGGCAGCACCACCTGCGTGGGTTGGTGCGGACGGTCATTTTCGACGAGGTCCACGAGCTTCGCGGCGAGACCTCCGACCGTTACAAGGCGGCGGTGAGCATTGCCCACGCGGCACAGTGGCGCGTCGGGCTCAGCGGCACACCGGTTTTCAACTATGGCGGCACCGAGATGTACAACATCATCGATGCGCTGCGGCCGGGCGTGCTGGGCAGTCGCGAGGAGTTCGCGCGGCAATGGTGTGGCGGTGCATCCTCGCTAGGCCCCAAGACACGGCTGACGAGTACACGGGCTTTCCGCTCCTATCTGAAGACTCACGGCCTGTTGTTGAAGCGGCGGCCCAGCGAGCTGGGGATCGATCTGCCTGAGCCGAAGGTGATCGAGCAGAGTGTGCCGTCCGATCCGGAGGTGCTGCGCCGAATCGAGGGCAATGCGGTGGCACTGGCCCGGCTGATCCTGGATCAGTCCGTCAGTGGTCGCGAAAGATGGTCGGCTGCTCGTGATTTCGATGTTCTGCTGCGGCAATCCACCGGTATCGCCAAGGCCCCGTTCGTTGCTGATGTGGTGCGCCTGTTGCTGCAGACCGAAAGGCGGGTCATTTTGTTGGGCTATCACCATGCGTGCCACAACATTTGGGGGGAGCGGCTCGCCGACTTCAAGCCGGCGTTCTACACCGGGCGCCAGAGTGTCCCGCAAAAGGCGGCGGCACTGCAGGCGTTCGAATCTGGGCGTTCACGGCTACTGATCATGTCGGTCCGATCCGGGGCGGGCCTCGATGGGCTGCAAAAGCTCACGCGCACTGTCGTCTTCGGCGAGCTGGATTGGTCGCCAGCACCCCACGCGCAGGCGATTGGGCGAGTCGATCGGCCGGGGCAAACCGAGGAAGTGCAAGCCATCTTCTGCATTACCGACGCGGGTGCAGATCCAGTGATGCTCGAAACCCTTGATGTGAAGAAGACACAGTTCAGAGGGCTGATCGAGCTGGATGAGGACGACTACGACGAAGACGTCAGCGACGAATACGACGAGCTGGAGCCTGTGATGACCCCCGATCGCTATGCGCTGATCCAGCGCATAGCGGCGAATTACCTGGCCCAGGTCGGCCAGGACGGCAGGAGGACTGCATGAATCCGCGCGAAGCGCTAGATACCCATCAGGCCGCAGTGGAGGCCAAGTATGCGTCGGTGCGTCAGCGTCATCTCGACGGCTTGGCACGGGAGGCCGGTTTCGCCGACGCGGCACAGCAGGCCGCCTACGACCGGCAGGGCTGGTGGTTGCTCATCGATGGCCAGGGCCGCATCCACGGCGTCACGTCGCGGGTGGATTGTCCCACCAAGAGCAACGCGTTCGAGCAGTTCTTTCCGCGCCGGAAAGACCGCCTGGCAGCCGCGGACAGTGGCTGGCACGTCGAACCCGACGACGAACAGGGCGGCCGATTTGCCGCGTGGGCAAAGGAATTGCAGTCACCGCAACAAGACACTGGCGAGTCCCTTCGCGACACCCAGCCCAAGGCCGGAGCCCAGGACTCGGCCCCCGGCCCCGCCACCGTTACGACGTCAGAAGCAGGCATCTCATGAACCACCTCGACGAGTCCCGGCCACCATCACCCCGCGCCACTACGTCGGGCACCACGGACTGTGCTGACCCAATTCCTGGAGTGGTCGCCGCCCGCGACGCACACGAACGCACTCAGCAGGCAAGGACTGTCAAGGACCAGCAGCTGATCAGCGTGCGGCTGCACGGCTGGCAAGTCGAGGTGAACCTTCACACCCGCGCGGTGACCATCCCCATGCAAGACGCCAGCGGCTTGAGTGCGCAGGGCCTGGCGGACTGCCTGGATCAGGCCTACCTGTTGGTCGGCATCGTCACCCACCATGGCGCACGCCTGCGCAGTGCGGCTATTGCGGGGCGCCGCGAGCCCGCGCGCACCGAGCTGCTCGAGGTCCTCGAGACCGGGCGCGAGATCGCCGCACGAGTAGGACGCCGAATCGACGTGTTCACCTGCGCTCATTCGGCGTGGCAACCACACAGCACCGCAATACCTTTCGCACTGGTTACCGCCGCGCTAAGAGGCGCCCTGCCGGCGGGAACAACCCTGACCCGCTACAGCCAACAGTTCCCCGACGAGCAGCTGAGTGACCTATTCGACCGCGCGGCCGCCGATATCCGCGGCGCCGCCCGGATCACCACACACAGGGGTGTGGCATGACCAGGGCTATAGACCGGCGGCGGATCGTTCCCGCCGGTTGCCGGGGGCCGGCGGTTGGCGCCGCCGGTGGCCGCGGCGAACGGCGGTCCCGCCAGCTGCGCGTGCTCACTAGCGACGGGGCGAGCTTGGCCGTGCGCGACGAAGGCCCTCTGGGTGCGGAACACATCGTGGTGTTTGTGCACGGCTTGTGCCTGTCGGATCTGGAATGGGAACTTCAGGTGGAGTACTTGCACAAACGATACGGCGGCGGGATTCGCCTGATCCGCTATGACCAACGCGGACACGGGAATTCGAGCCAAGCTCCTATGAGCAGCTACCGGGTTCCACAGCTTGGGCTGGATTTGGCGGCGGTACTGAGGGTTGTGCAGGTGACTGGGCAAGTAACGCTTGTGACCCATTCGATGGGTGGCATGGCGGCATTGGAGTACTTCGGTCTTGCGCCGGCGGACCGCCCCCTTGAGCCACACGGCCTGGTTCTGATCGCGACGGCCGCCGGCCAGCTCGCCGAGCGAGGGCTGGGCAGGCTCCTGGCGGCCCCTGTGACGGCCGCCCTGGTGGACGTGGTCAATCACACCCCACAGGCCGCCTGGCGGCTGCTGGCGGGCCCACTGGGCGCTGCCGTGGGACATTTGCGGACGCACAGCGCACAGCGCAAAGCACTGGTGGCACTGACTGCCGGCGCGCTGCTGAGCACCCCGGTTGCGACCGCGGTGGGATTCTTACCGAGCCTCAAGGAGTTTGACCAAGCCGCGGTACTCGGAACGATCCGGGCCAGAACAGTCGTGGTCTCGGGAGAGGCCGACTTACTCACCCCGCCGGCGCACAGCGTGCAGATGGCGGCCGCGATCCCTGGTGCGGTACACGTCCAGCTGCCAGGGATCGGGCACATGATCCCGCAGGAGGCCCCGCAGGTAATCAATGCGGCGATCAGTCGCGTCATCGAGGCGGCACCAGATCCTGTCAACGCAAGCTCGGGGATCGGCGATGGGGCTTCTGCGTCATGATTTTCGGCTCTACTGCCACAGCGCGGCTGTGGCTGGATCACGCAGCCCAACAACCGGTTTCAGATGCCGTGCGACGCGCGAGCGCAGCGCTGAGCACCGGAATGCCGGGCGTGGCGGTAATTGCGTGAGTCGTTCTGGGCCCAGGATGCCGCGGCGCGGCGGTGCCCCGGCACGGCGGACGGTGGCCGCACTGTCAGCGATGTCCGACGCGGATTTCGCGGCCGTCCTCACCGCGCAGATCAGCGACCGCGACGCGGCGGTGTGGGAACACCTGGTGTCGGAGGACCTGATCGGCCGGACACGCGCGGCGCTACAGAGTCTGCTCACCGCGCATCTCGCTGAGGTCCGAGACCGCCGGCAAGCGTGGCGCCGAGTGCAGGCCTCCTTGACCAATCCAGACCGGCTACAAGAAGCCAGGGCGGACTATTCGGCTCAGCGTCACCACGATTCAACGCTCACCGCCTCACTACACGCCACCATCGCGGAGGCGAACGCCGCACAGAAGCTGGTTAACCGCGCCGCCGCCGGCAGCCGTGCACGCTCCGAACGAGATCTCTACCGCGCGGTAGTGCGTTCGTTGGCCGAAGGGATCGCAGAGCACCGGCTGACTCTGGGCGATCGTCCTAGGGAGGCAACCGCCGATCAGAAGTTGTGGTCTCTGCTGGACACCGTGACGGTTCCGCACGGAAGTGGTCACGTGCCGCTGAGTGCGCTCCTGGAAGACACCGAGCCGCCGGCGAGCGGATCGCAGAGGTGATCATGCGCACATGGGTCTACGTTCAGACGGTTTCTGCCGCCGCCGCTGTAACACGTGTGACGTATGAGGTAGCCGGTGTTGGCGGCCGGGAGGGGCGCAACGGTGCTGCTAGCGGCGTTTCTGCGAGCCCACGGCCCGGGTTGCCGACGATCGCGGCGGACATTTCAGACCATCTACCTGGAGCTTTAGGCACACCCCTGGGTGTGTCGAAGCGCGGATCCCGACCATTGGCGTGGTCGGATTGGGTAACGACCCGATTAAGGAGGTTCGAACAAGCATTCTAAACCCCTGCTATGCAGGGACTTTACAACTGAATCAGTGGAAACCGCCGAAAGGCACAAAGTGGGTCCCCCGGAGGGGGAAGGGAATTCAGTCCTCGAACGAGAGCCCCCCGGAGTTGACAGCTCCGGGCCGCGGTGAAAGCGAAGCGCCAACTTCTCTTTCAGGTTTCCTCCGTCATACGAAGGAAAATTACCTTGCCAGGTACTTCCGATAGTAGACGCTGGGCTCAAACAGGTGCAATAGGACACCCTGATTTGGCGTGGGAAAAACCTCCCACCAGCGCAAAACCACACCACGGCGTGTCGTATTTACGACCCCGTGGGCACGATCGGACCTCGCAACTGCGGGATCGGATCAGCGTTGCTGACGCAGCACGGGTTCGTTCCCGTGTCGAGACCGCGGCGGCGCCATTGAAGCTCCGTGGCGCTCAAGCATGGGCGCTCAAGGCTGTGCTGATGCTGACGTGCGACTACAAAACCATCACCGACACCCAGCTGGCTCTGCGTCATGTCGCCTCCCGAATCGTCAAAGCCGGCGGCCGGGACTACGACTTCAAGACGATCGGGCGGGCACTGGCCGCACTCACCCGCGCCGAGCTCATCACCTACCAGGCCGCGCGTGGCCGGGGGACCAAGGCGACCCTGGCGATACACGAGCGGTTCGTCGCCGATATCTCCGTACTCGAACGTGACGAACGCGGGCGAGTCATCGTGCCGAAATCAGCTGCCCAAGAACGCGATTCCGTCACCTTTTTTTCGCGGCCCTATAAGGAAAATAATTCCAAGAAAAAAGATCTACCCCCTACCCCCACGGCCAGTTCAGATTCGCAGGCCTCACGGCCGGCGAGGGTCGATGCATCCAGCAACGACACCCGGAAGGTTCTTTGCGAACTGCCCGAGGCCCTAGCGGACCTGCCTCGGCAGCAGCGCTGGGCACTTGGAGCGGCCATCAAACGCAAATTGGCGAAAGGGTTTCTGCCTGAACAGATTTCACGGGTCCTGCACGCGCCGATGCCCGCAGACATGCGCGATCCGCTGGGGGTGGCGCTGTGGCGGCTGACCCAGAACATGCCCGGCGTGGGGCCACGGCTAGCGCCGTTGCAGGCCGAGTGGGATCGCGCTGAGAAGCTGCACGCCGCGGCCGCGGCCGCGGAAGACCAGAGCCGCTGGTACGGCGAGGTCCTCGCGGTGACCAGCGACGACGACCGGAACCGGCTTCTGCAAGCCGATGAAGCCAAGTTCGGCCGGGCCGCAACGGTTCCGGTCGCGGCCCTGGCTAGCGCGGGACGCCGCGCAGCGCGGTTGTTCCCAGGTTTGCCCCTGGGCTCGGCGCTGGCGCGCTGGGCCGATGAGGTGCTCGGGCGTGAACTCCAGTCGGCCGCGGTCGATGTCCGTCCCGCGCGGGATCTCGCCAGCGAACTGGCGATCGGCGGATGTGCCTGCCTGGTGTGCAACACCGAGCACGGCATCCCGCGCCCTGTACTACCGCTGCGGTCGGCAGTGTGCGACCTGTGCTGGCCCATGATCGCCGCTGAGCTTGCCGGCGAGGAAACCCCCGAGCAACACAACGATGATTCGAGCGATTGGGAAGTGCCGGCATGACTGAACTGGACCACCGAGCCCCTACAGAGTCCCGGCGCCGCGGCCGCGGAGATCCGCCGAGCGAACCCGATGACGTGCGCCAGCCACCCCAGGACATGCACGCCGAGCAGTCCGTCCTGGGCGCCCTCCTACTGAGCAAAGACGCGGTCGCCGATGTGTTGGAAGTCCTTGGGCCCGACGATTTTTACCGGCCAAGCCACCTGTACATCTACGATGCGATTCTTGACCTGTTCGGCCGGGGAGAGCCGGCCGACGCCGTCACCGTCGCCGCCGAGCTCGATCGCCGCGGCCACCTCAATCGCATTGGCGGGGCCCCCTACCTTCACACTCTGATCGCGATGGTGCCGACCGCTGCCAACGCCGGCTACTACGCGGCCATCGTCGCGGAGAAAGCCGTTCTCAGGCGACTGGTGACTGCTGGTACCCGGGTCGTGCAATTCGGCTATGCCGGCGCCGCAGGAGCCGAGGTCGCCACAGTAGTCGACCGCGCGCAAGCCGAAATCTATGACGTCACCCGCCGGCGCACGGCCGAAGACATGATCGTCCTGGACAACTTGCTGCAGCCGACCATGGACGAGATCGATGCGATCGCCTCCAGCGGTGGACACGTCAGCGGGGTACCCACCGGATTCGCCGATCTCGACGCCCTCACCACCGGTTTGCACGGCGGTCAGATGATCGTCGTGGCCGCCCGACCCGGCGTGGGCAAAGCCCTGGCGCTGGATACACCGCTGGTCACCCCAACGGGCTGGACAACGATGGGACAGGTCGCCGTTGGCGATGAACTCGTTGGCACCGACGGCCGGCCTACTCGTGTGGTCGCCGCTACCGACGTGATGCGCGAGCGGCCCTGCTACACGATCGAGTTCGATAACGGCACGACGATCATCGCCGACGCAGAACACCAGTGGCCGACCGACCGCGGAACACGGATCACCACCGAGCTGCGTCCCGGCGTCGACGTGATCACCGCCGCAGCGCCCCTGGCCGGAAACCATCTCGCTAGCGATATACATCCGGCAACCGCATACGCGGCTGGCTCCTGGCTGGCTGACCGGCCGGCGGCCCGTCACCTGCACTTGACGGTCAACGATCTGCGTCCGTACTTGCGAGCAGACCGGAGCCAGCGCGCATCACTACTGCAGGGACTCCTCGCCGGACTCGGCTACGCGACCCTTGACGGTCCGGTCGTCATTCACGACAATCCTCGCCGACCTGGAGTGCTGGACTTCGTCGAAGAACTTCTCGCCGCCGAAGGTATCGTCGCCCACCGAGACAGCACCACCATCCGGTATGGCGCCAACGAACTCCAACGGGGGCACCGCATCGTCGCGGTCACCGCCCGCCCGCCCGTGCCAGTGCGCTGCGTCCAGGTGGACAATCACGACCACACCTACTTGGCCGGCCACACGATGGTGCCCACACACAACTCAACCCTCGGTCTGGACTTCATGCGGTCATGCTCCATCCGTCATGGGATGGCCAGCGTGATCTTCTCCCTGGAGATGAGCAAGACCGAGATCGTCATGCGCCTGCTCGCCGCCGAGTCCCGCGTGAAGCTGCAGGCGATGCGCTCTGGGCGGATGACTGACGAGGACTGGGTCAAGATGTCCCGGCGAATGGGCGAAATCTCTTCCGCGCCACTGTATATCGATGATTCTCCGAACCTGACGATGATGGAAATACGAGCAAAAGCCCGCAGGCTCAAACAGAAAACCGACCTGCGCCTGGTGGTCGTGGACTACATGCAACTGATGACGTCAGGCAAACGCTTCGAATCCCGGCAGGCCGAGGTGTCCGATCTGTCCCGCAGTCTGAAGGTGATGGCAAAAGAACTCGACGTTCCTGTGGTTGCCATCAGCCAACTCAATCGCGGTCCCGAACAACGCGTCGACAAGACGCCAGTGGCTTCGGACCTTCGTGAAAGCGGCCAAATTGAACAAGATAGCGATCTGATAATCATGATCCACCGCCCAGATGCGATCGATAAAGACAGCCCCCGGGCCGGCGAAGCGGACCTCCATTTGGTCAAGCATCGCAACGGACCGCAAGCCGTCTTGACTGTTGCCGCCACCCTTCACATCGCCTCGTTCAGGGATCTGGCGCGCGGTCACTGATGATGAGAGAGATTGTCGGCCCCCGCTTGTAGCGTCGGCGGCAACTCATTGGAAAGGAACGAGCCATGATGGCCACCGCGCTCAATGCTGAGGAGTTTGACATCCTGCGGGTCTTCATGACTGCCGGAGCTGACCCAAATCTGTTGGCGCAGTGGGTTGCCGACAATACCGAGACCGCTGTGCCGGTGGCGACTCTCGCGGCTGTCGCCGGTGGCTGGCGTCGCTGTACGCCGGAGGCCCTGCCTGACAGGTAAAAGCCCCGTTCGTCAGCTGCGGCT
Source organism: Mycobacterium sp. FW102-FHT13B02 (assembly GCF_058790275.1). Lineage (NCBI taxonomy): Bacteria > Bacillati > Actinomycetota > Actinomycetes > Mycobacteriales > Mycobacteriaceae > Mycobacterium > Mycobacterium sp. FW102-FHT13B02. The sequence goes on along the minus strand of NZ_JBYTCM010000007.1, from coordinate 7,743 downwards.
GCGCAGCATCCTGTAGCCGACGTAGACGACGATGGCCAGGATGATGACCACCAAGAGGCCGGCCGGGATGAGGTGAGCGGCATCGCTGCCAATGCGCCAGCCAAAGCCCCGCACAACGGAATTGATGAATTGCTCGATGATGCTGTGATGGCTCGAGGCTGTGTGGGACGTGGACAGGGCGGGCGCAACGTGGTGTGTCATGAGAAGTGATTCCTTTTCAGTGGTGAATTGATGGGGCTGAAGGTCGAGGTGACTCACTGAGCAGTGGGTGGCCGGCCGCGCGGCCTTCCACCGTGTCGGGTGGGGCTGGCATTCCAGGCGTGCTCGAAGGCCTCAATGGATTCGCGGGTGTACACCGGCCGGCCTGATGGATGCCCTACCGGTTTCGGGAACTGGCTATGGGTCTTGGCGAGCTGGCTGGCCCGCTGGGTGCTTGTCTTGAGCATGCCGGCGATCTCGCTGAGTCCCACCAAATCGATGACCGGTGTGCGCTGGCTCCCGTCGCGAAAGTCTGCGCTGAGCTGGATAGTCAAGGCGGTAGGTTTGAGCAGCCCGGTGGCGGCCGCGGCCGCCGGCAAGGTCCGTTCCAGGGCCTGGTCGAGGCTTTCGGCCTGACATTGGATTCGGACGCTCAAGATGGCGGCATTGCGGTCGTACCGGACCGTAGCCGCCGTGAGGCGGTCTGCCAGGTCGGCGACGTCTTGCACGGTCAACGTGGCGGCCGCGTAGCTCATGCGGATAGTCCAATCCGACATGACCACCTCCTTGCTAGACCCCAACCGTCTCACATAACTATTGAAAACGTCAATAGTTATGTGAGGCTTCGGTAGCGTGGCGCGGCTACATCAATCCGTACGTCCGAGTGATGGGAAGGGGCGCATCCCGCGCGTCTAGTGGTTTTGAACGATGTGCACAATCAAGGCTATACGCGGATAGTGAGCTGATACCTGAGGCCTTGCGGCAAGGTCGGAGCCGGCACAGATGCGGCGGCGCAAGTACGGTAAATAATACTTGGGAAAGACAAGAGATATTGGCACGGCCGGCCACGTGCGCCGCCCGTTGTTGCGGATGAGCTGCGCGCGGTCCTGTCTGGGTTGGCTCCGGCGCGAGCTGGGATGTCCGAAACCGCTGTTAGCATCCAGATTGCTGCGAGAGCGGCGGCTATATCTTTTGTGCACCAACATGATTGAGTCAGGTATCCGATGATTCGGCGAGGAAATCAGCGATGACGACGATGCTCGACAAACCCCGCATCTACACGGACGCCCGTACGCCGAACGCGGTGCTTGCACGCGATCGCCGCGGTGAGGGTGGGCGGCTTTCTGCAGCTTGGCGCAGTTGGCGCCGTAACCGCGAAGGCATGCAGGCGCCGCCGGAGTCACCCCTGGGGTCGGTGGCAGCCAAAGATGCCGAAAGGACGCGTGCCGTCGCGGTGCGGTTCTTCTGGGCGTGGCTTGCTCTATCGACGACGCTGTCCCTGGCCGGAAATTTCGCTGATTCATGGCTCACCGCGCCGCCGAACATGCGCATTCTGGCCTCGGTGGCGGCGCTCGTCCCGCCCACTATTCTCTTTGGTTCGACGCACTCGGTTGCATGCCTAATTAAGGCCGGCCGCGTTGGGTACACCTTTTGGGTCGCGGCGAGCCTCACCACCGGAGTTGCCGTGTGCGCCTTCATATTGAGCTACGACAAGATGCGGCACCTAGTCATCATGCTGGGCACCAGGGAAGAAATCGCTGGCCTGTGGCCTGTGGCCGTGGACCTTTCGATTGTCAACGCCACCATTGCCCTGCTGTCGCTGTCCATGACGCACCGGAAGCCGGCAGCGCCGGCTGAGCGGGCGCCGGGGGCCGAGGTCATCACCGCGGCGGCTGCGCCGCAGGCCACGGGCGGTGATCCCTTGCCGCAGATGGACATCGATGTGGTCTCGCTGACTCAGGCCATTCGGCGAGACCACGGGGATAGCCGCGAGATTGCGGCGCTGTCCGACGATGACATCACTGAAGTGCTCGGCCTACTGATGCGTGGCGAGTCCCAGCGCGGCGTCAACCGTGAGACCGGTCTTCATCACCGCAAGATCAGAGCGGTCCAGTCCGCTGCCCAAGAAGCCACCCGTGGACAGACCGGCCCGTGGAGCATGGCACCGTCGCCGGCGGAAACTGAGGCATGGGCCGATAGTGCCATGGGCAGAGCGGCCCAGGTTGAGGTGGCGCTGAGCTCGTGACCGTTACCAATCGCGGCGGCTGCCCAGACAGCCCCTGCGCCGACATGACGAACCGCAGAGCCAGTTCTATGCCTCCGTTCCGCGCGAATCATGGGAAAGCAGCGCTGAATACGCCAAGCGGGAAACGGCCCACCGCAAGCACGGCGAATGCGAAGAAGTGCCATGCCCGACCCGCGAAGGCCTCAGTGGTCACGGTCAGCTGGCCACCAGCCTGGCGACGTTAACTGCCTCTGCGTGGCAATCTCGCCGGCCCACAGCGGCCGTATGTGGCCGGCGACCGGGCGGCCGTCCTCGAGGCGGCCGCAGCGTGCCGCGACAACTGCGGCAGTGATCGTCCGGGCACAACAGTCCTGGGACGACCTTCAACACCGGCTTGGCGCAGCGCGGAGCTAGGGGGCGAGGTAGTTCAGTAGTTCAGAGCGACCAACCACTAGCCTCTCCGCCCCTCGCCGGGGCGGAGAGGCTAGTTTTCAAAGATGGTGCGGGGCTGAATGTTTCAAGCCATTTGTGTCGGGGGCGCTTGATAGACTGAGGAGGTCAGGGCACGCCATCCGGGTGGGCCGCGATTGTCAGGAGTTTGTCATGAGTGCTGGTGTGATCGATGGTGTGGCGACGGTTGTCGCTCGGTCCGTGGCGGAGCTACTCGGGGCCGGTGAGGTTCCTGAAGTGCCGTCAGTGGTGGTTGTCGGCCAGGGCCCGTCTGGTGCGTCGGGGTGGTTGGTGGTTCAAGAGGCTGTGGCACGCGAACGCCGGTGCGCTGTCGTGGGCTTGGGTGGTGGCGTCTTGGCGGCAGGCCTAATCACGGAGGTCATGGTGGCCTCGTCGCCGGCGGCGGCAGCAGACCCGTTGCCAGCGTGGGTGATGCCGCTGGCTGGCGCTCTCTGGGATGCGCAACGTGTTCAGTCTGAGCTGGCGCGGTTTCAGGCGGCGACGGCGGCACATTTCGAGGCGGCGTGCGAGTTCGCCGATTCGAAGGGCTACTGCTCGGACTTCGACGAATTCATGGAGGACCGTGGGTTGCCGGGGCGTAATCGCCCGTACACGGTCACAATTCGGGCCTCGGTCGACGTAGAGGTGCAAGTGAGGGCGCGCAGCGTCAGCATGGCCGAGGACAGCGTGGGTGATAGCGAAATCGCGGACGCGCTCTCAGAAATGGGGAGCCACGAGATCCTGTGCGCGGTCGGGTCTCATGAGGTGCTGCGGACCGAAACTGTGGATTAGACCGAGGGTGTCTCCGGTGCCGCGAGCGCGGCACTGGAGACACCCTCCCCGCCCCTCGCTGGGCCGGGGAGTTGGGGATGTGTTGCACTGTCTCAGTGCGTCTTTCGGCTCAATTTCTTGTCGGTGGTGAGCTTTATGCTCAGAGGTGTAAGGGCACGCCATCCGGGTGGGCCCGCTTCAAACTCAAGGGAGTTTCTTGTCATGACGATCTCTAGCGACTTGTCGGTGGTGGGTCTGCGCATCGGGCTCGACGGGACGGTCGAGGATGTGGTGCTGGCCGCCGATGAATCCGGTGGCTACATGGATGCTGTGCGCAGGGCGATCGGCTGCCGCTGGATTGAACGGGTGCAGCTGACCCCGTATGTGACGATGTGGCTCGATGAGGACGGGATGCCCGACTTCGAGGATGCTGAGCGATTCTCCGCGGCGGTTAACCGCAAGGCCACGCTGATCGCGGCCCGGTTCGGCTTGACTCACCAGCCGTACTTCGGGAACGCCGTGTTCGTAGGCGGTGACGCGCGCATCTGCGGTCTGAGCGTGGAACGTCTCGACGCGCTGCGGACGTTGGCGGCATTACTTGGCGTTCTGGTCGATCTCGCCGAGGACGCCAAGACGGCTGGCGGTGCCCGATGAGCGCGCCGGATCGCAGCTTGGTTGATCGGGCCCGGGCCCGGGCGTTGGGGTCGGTTGCCGCGTTGTCGCAAGCGCAGCGGGCTAGTGGCGGGTGCGAATCGGTCATCTCTGACGAGCTCGCGGACCTGGCCGCCACTATCGCGGAGATGGACGCGTTCGCGGTGTCGATGCACGGGGCCGACGGCGACATTGCCGCCGAGGATTACCCCCGGTATGACGAACGGATGGCCGATTTTCGGGTGTCGGTCTCTGAGTGCGCCGTAGCGGTCCTGTCGGCCCTGCTGGGCGCCAAGGGGACCGATCGGGCGGTTCCGTTCGGTTGCGGGCCCGCTGGGGGCGGCAGCGATGTGGTCCTGCCGAATGCGGAGACCGGCGAGCCCACCGATTTAGTCAGCATGGTCGACCTTGGGGCCCGGTGGGGCTGGCAGCTGGAAGGGGCCGAGAATAACCGGCTGTCGTGGACGCGGGCGGCCAACCGGATCATCGCTGTATTCGCCGGATCTTCGCAGCGCGTGCGCTATGCCGCGCTGCTCAACTACACCGTCCAGCACGACACGGGAGCCGCGGAATTTGGGACGGCCGTGTGGCGGGGTATCGGCAACGGGGGCGACCGCGCCGAGGCGCTGGACTCTTTGGGCAAGTGGTTCCGGCAGGAGCCCAGACAACTCGACGGGCCGACCCAGTGGTGACCGCCGGGCCAACGCCAGAGGTCCAGGGCCCGCCGTATTGCGCACGGCTTCTGCAGGCGGCGTGCGTCGAGGAGCTGGCCGCATTGTTCGACGGTCAACCGAAGCGGTCCCTGGCAATGACGCACGAGGGTGTGAATATCCAGCGCGACAACGATATTCGTGCCGGATGGGCGGCGCGCGCGGTGATTGCCTACGGCAAACACCTGGGTAGTGGGGAACTGACTGAGGACCTGACGACGGTCATCGGCGATTTGATCGGGGATCTGCTGCACCTTCTCGACGCCGTTGAAGTCGAGTGGGATGACGTGCGCGAGCGGGCCGAACGTTTCCACGGGCAGGAGGTCACCGGCGACCTATAACCGCATCGTCGCGGCGGCTGGGGGATCAGGGTTTCTGCTCTGGCCCCCAGCCCTCCGCCCCTCGCGGAGACGGGGAGGCGAGAGACCAATTGTGTTGCCCTGTTGTGGGTTTAGGTGCGTGCCGGACTTGTCGGTGGGCGGTTCTAGCATGGGTGGCAGTTGGGGCAGCGCCACCAGGGCGGGCCCGGAACCCGAGAGGGGAGCTTTTCTCATGGAGCAAGTCATGGTGGTTTTGCAGGGCCTGGCGGGCGCGGGTAAGTCGACGTGGGCCAAGGCCTGGAGCGAGGCGGATCCGCAGCGGCGGGTAGTGGTGAACCGCGACCAGATTCGCTATCAGCTGTTCAGCCGGTATAACGACCTAACCCCGGAGCAGGAGGCCGTCGTCACCGATGTGGAGTTCGGCCGCGCGTGTCAGTCGCTGCGTGCCGGAAAGTCGGTGGTGATCGATGCAACCAACCTGAAGCGCGAATATCGCTCCGTGTGGGCGGAACTGGCTGTCCGTCACGGTGTGCGCTATGAGCTCGTCACGATTGATACGTCGCTGGCGGAATGCCTGCGCCGCAACCGCGCTCGCGCGGCTGCCGGTGGTCGATTTGTGCCGGAGGACGCTATTCGCGCGATGTATGAATCCGCCGAGCAGGATGCGGAGGTCGAGAACTCGGCTGTCGTCACAGTGGGAGGTCTCCCAGCGGACCTCGACGCCGTGGCCGCGCAGGTGGACCCGATTAAGGCGCGGTATGCCGTTGCCCGGGTGTGTGCCGCGCTGGGCTGCCAGTTTGACTGGAATCCGGACACGCTTGATTGGGTTGCAGAGGCCGTGGTCCCGGCTGCACCCGGCCACTGCCCGCCGTTTCTCGATCAGAACCCCAAGGCCGTCATTTTCTGGCAGAACATTGCCGGGCGACGGTGACAGGCACGAAGGTTAGAAAGGAGAGGTGCGAGATGGCCGAGGTAGCGAAAAAGGCCGGCGTTGCGCGACCCGGACCGCCGTTAACCCGAGCTCGCCCGTCACGCCTCAACGCTGTTGTAGCGCTCCGTGTTTGGGCTTTGGCGGGTGGTCATAACTTGTCGGTGGGTGCCGCTAGCATGAGTGCTAGTTAGGGCAGTGCCACCAGGGCGGGCCCGGATCCCGAAAGGGGAATGTTATGACCGTCGTCGTCAAGACCTCCGCACCCGCCGGTCGTGGCCGCAACAAGCCCACTGCGCGTCGAGGAAAGTCCCCCGAGCGTCGTGAGGTCGACTGGCCCCAGATGCTGAACGGTGCGCTCACCGTGCCTGGTCAGCTCACTGACACCTATTGCCGCTTCTACCGGTATTCCTTCCTCAATCAGCTGATGCTGCTGGCGCAGGGCGTGACTGAGCCGTGTGCATCATTCGCCACGTGGATCAAGCTCGGCCGTGTCCCGGTCCGTGGTGGTGGCCGCGCCGTGCTGCACCCGTACCCGGTCACCGAGGTCGATGAGAAGACCGGCGAGAAAAAGGTTGTGCGAACACGGTTTTTCCCGAAGGCCACGGCGTTCCCGTACAGCCAGACAACCGGGCCGGAGGTGGAATGGCCGGAGCTACCCGCGTGGGACTGGCAGCAGGCCTACGACGCACTCGGCGTCCAGCTCGTTCCGTTCGACGGGATCCTCGATGGCAACATTCAAGGCCTGAGCTACGGGAACACGCTCATGGTCAGCCCGATCGCCAAGTACCCGGCCAAGACCGCCCTGCACGAACTTGCTCACCTGGTGCTTGGCCACTGCGCAGATGATCCGGCGGCCGAACGGCCGTGCCGCGACGTGTGCGAATTCCAGGCCGAGGCCACGGCGCACCTACTGGCCCACGAACTGGACCTGTGCGAGTGGGACCCCAGTGAGTCGCGCGCGTACATCCAGGGATGGCTTGGCGGCGAGGACGTCAAGGAGCGTGACATCAGGGCCGTATTCGCGGCCGTGGACAAAATCCTGCGTGCCGGGCGCACTACGTCGGCAGCGGAGGAGTGAAGACCATGACAACGTCGCAGATGCACGGCCGCGCGCGGGTCGAGAAAACGACGACAGAGCTGGTGCGCGGCGAACGTATCGAGCTGTGCAACGGGCTCTTGCCCACGATAGGGGCGATCCGCCATACCGGGTACGAGAACGCCCGCAGGGTCGGCATCTGGGGAATCTGGTACCAGGAACCGGCCACCAATAGGTGGGGCGAGGGGAACTCGTGGACAGCAGACCAGGTTTGGGAGCTCGGCGAGGATGAGATCTACCGCCAGGTGCCGTGCAGGGAGAGCGCCGGCGGGTCATGACAATCAGGTCAGGTAAAGAATTGCTGCGGCTGGCGTTTACCGAGCCGGCTGAAGACGCGGGCGAATTCGCCGGCCGTCTCGTTGACTACATCAGCGACCAGGTGATGTTGATGGCAGTTGAATCGTCCCTGAATGACTCGTCAGTCGGTGTAAGTCGAGAGTTCTCACGAGTGTTCGACAACCTGTTCCGCAGCGTCCTGGAGCACCTCGACCGGATCAATCCGACTGGTGCGGCGTACCTACGGCGCGGAGTTCTGATGCTCCTGTTCCCAACGGTGGACAAGGAGGGTGGTTCCGGTCCGATCACAGTGCGGGTCGGGGAGGACTTCATCG